>NZ_JBYNAH010000027.1:0-30873 GCF_059781815.1 Salipiger sp.
TCATCATGACCCAGCTGCACGCCGGCGGGAAGTTCGACCAGAACTCCTACAAGGTCTCCGGCGGTCTGCACGGCGTTGGCGTTTCGGTGGTGAACGCGCTGTCGGTGTGGCTCGAGCTGCGCATCTGGCGCAACGGTAAGGAGCACTACGCCAAGTTCTCCCATGGCGAGACGGTCGAGCATCTGCGCGTCGTCGGCGATGCCGAGGGCGAGCAGGGCACCGAGGTGCGCTTCCTCGCCTCGACCGACACCTTCTCCAACCTCGAATACGATTTCGCGACGCTGGAAAAGCGCCTGCGCGAGCTCGCCTTCCTGAACTCCGGCGTGCGCATCATCCTCGAAGACGAGCGCCCGGCCGAGCCACTGCACACCGAGCTGCATTACGAGGGCGGCGTGAAGGAGTTCGTGAAGTATCTCGACCGCTCCAAGCAGCCGATGATGCCCGAACCGATCTACATGACCGGCGAGAAGGACGGCATCGGCGTCGAGGTCGCGATGTGGTGGAACGACAGCTACAACGAGATGGTGCTGCCCTTCACCAACAACATCCCGCAGCGCGACGGCGGCACCCACCTCGCCGGCTTCCGCGGCGCGCTGACCCGCACGCTCACCCGCTACGCTACCGACAGTGGCATCGCCAAGAAGGAGAAGGTCAGCTTCACCGGCGACGACGCCCGCGAAGGCCTGACCTGCGTGCTCTCGGTGAAGGTGCCCGATCCCAAGTTCTCGAGCCAGACCAAGGACAAGCTGGTCTCCTCCGAGGTCCGCCCGGCGGTCGAGAACCTGGTCAACGAGAAGCTGACCGAGTGGTTCGAGGAGCACCCGAACGAGGCCAAGATGGTGGTCGGCAAGATCGTCGAGGCGGCGCTCGCCCGCGAGGCCGCGCGCAAGGCCCGCGAGCTGACCCGCCGCAAGAACCCGATGGACGTCAACTTCCTCGCCGGCAAGCTCAAGGACTGCTCCGAGAAGGATCCGTCCAAGACCGAGCTGTTCATCGTCGAGGGTGACTCCGCCGGCGGCTCGGCCCAGACCGGCCGCGACCGGGGCACGCAGGCGATCCTGCCGCTCAAGGGTAAGATCCTCAATGTCGAGCGCGCGCGCTTCGACCGGATGCTCGGCAGCCAGGAGATCGGCAACCTGGTGATGGCGCTCGGTACCGGCATCGGCCGCGACGAGTTCAACATCGACAAGCTGCGCTATCACAAGATCATCCTGATGACCGACGCCGACGTTGACGGCGCCCACATCCGGACCCTGCTGCTCACCTTCTTCTACCGGCAGATGCCGGAGCTGATCGAGGGCGGCTATCTCTACATCGCGCAGCCGCCGCTCTACAAAGTGGCGCGCGGACGGTCTGAGGTCTACGTCAAGGACCAGGCGGCGCTCGATGACTACCTGATCCAGCAGGGCGTCGATGGTGCGCACCTGACGCTCGGCAATGGCGAGGTGATCACCGGGCAGGATCTGGTCCGGGTGATCGACGAGGCACGCCAGCTCAAGCGCGTGCTCGACGCCTTCCCGACGCATTACCCGCGCCACATCCTCGAGCAGGCCGCCGTGGCCGGGGCCTTCGTGCCCGGCGCGGTCGAGAGCGACCTGCAGGGCGTGGCCGACAAGGTGGCCCAGCGGCTCGACCTGATCGCGCTGGAATATGAGAAGGGCTGGCAGGGCCGCATCACCCAGGATCGCGGTATCCGTCTGGCGCGCATTCTGCGCGGCGTCGAAGAGGTCCGCACGCTCGACGGCCCGATGCTGCGCTCGGGCGAGGCGCGCAAGACCGGCAGCTTCACGCAGGCGCTGCAAACCGTCTACGCCACCCCCGCGATGCTCGACCGCAAGGATCGCCGTCAGGCAATCTACGGCCCGCTGGGCCTGCTCGAGGCGATCCTCGAAGAGGGCGAGAAGGGCCTGTCGCTGCAGCGCTACAAGGGTCTGGGTGAGATGAACCCGGGCCAGCTCTGGGAAACCACGCTCGATCCCGACGCCCGCACCCTGTTGCAGGTCCGCATCGACGACATGACCGAGGCCGACGACATCTTCACCAAGTTGATGGGCGATGTGGTCGAACCGCGCCGCGAGTTCATCCAGCAGAACGCGCTCAGCGTCGAAAACCTCGATTTCTAAAGCGCTTGGGGGCGCGCTGGACACTGTGCGCCCCCCGCCTTCCTGTCGCGCCATCGCGGCCACTCCCCCGCAGCACATTCAGACGACACCAAAGTTTCCGACGCGCGACGACTGGTCTTGCGCCGCCGGTGGTTGCGCTGTGCCTTGGTCCCGCCAGACCCAACCGGCGATAAATCGCGGACCTTTCCGGCGCGCGCGTGCTCTGGGTTGCATTTGTGTCCTGCCCCATGTGCTATGGCTGTATCAGGATCGTATCGCAGGAGGCTGGCCCGTTGCTTCTGAAGACACTCCGTTTCGCACGTTCCGCCGCGCTTTGTCTTATCGTATCGGCATTGCTTTCGACGCAGGCGGCGGCCCAGAGCGCCGCGGTGCCCGGCTGGCTGCAGGCGCATGTGGGGACCGGCGAAGGCCAGATCGCTCCGGTCGTGCTGCAGCGGGCCCGTGCCCTTTACCTGAAGAACCGGCAGAGCGGCGGGGTGCGAAATCCCTGCTACCTCGCCATGGACGCGACGCGCCCGAGCACCGCGCGCAATGGAAGCCCCGGCGCGCGCTTTTACGTGATCTGCGAGTCTTCCAAGCATTTTCGCGCGGTGTCATCGGGCTATGGCAACGGGCGAAAGCTGCAGCGCGCCGATTTCTCGAACGGACGGCAATGCGCCAAGAACTTCAGCAACGCCGAAGGCTCCAAGCTGACGATGGGGGGCGCCTATCTCACCGCGGAGACGAGAACCTCCTTCAAGGGCTACGTCAGCCGCTCCGGCAAGCGCACGCCGTTCTACCGGACGTTCCTGCTGTTTGACGGCAAGGGCGATACCGAGAACGCCCGAGAGCGCGCCATCGGCGGCCATCCGGCGGTCTTCGTGAAGTGGCAGTGTCGGTTCAAGAATCCGCAGAGCCCGCATGCGGACGATGAGGGCTACGTGCCCTTCGGCAATCTGGTGAATTACACCGGCGGGCGGAGCAACGGCTGCACGACCTGGTCGCCCGCGGTGTCCGAGGACATCCTCGGGCTGGTGGAGGGCAATCCGACGACCCTCTACATCTACCCCGAATCCGGCGATATCAACGCGGTGGCCAACGCGGTCAGGGCGGGGACCGCGCCGTTGAAGGCCGGGCTTTACTGGAATGCGGCCTGTCTGAGCGCCATCGGTGCTCCGAAATTCTGGCCGAAGGCCACGCTGCAGCCGGTTATCGACAGATGGCGCCAGTCGCTCCCGAAGCAGACGCCGGGGGTGCTGCCGATCTGCAAGTGAGGGCCGGGCGTCTGCGCCATGCGCCCGCCGCCGCGAACTGCGCACAGGCGCGCCCGATGGACGCGCCTTTCGGGCGTCGCGATCAGGATGCCTCGATCTCGGCCTCGGCGCCTTGGCGGGCGATGCTGCCGGCAATCAGGGCCGGGGTGTCGGCCCAGGCGATGAAGGGCGGCAGCACCGGTCCTTCGAAGCCGGCCGCCGCCAGCGCCGCAGGGACGTCGTCTTCCATGTGACCCGATTGCTGCGCGAAATAGGGCAGGCAGATCGCCTGACCGAGCCCCTGCGCAACGTCCTTGAGGAACGGTGGCTGTTCGATGAACCCGGTGCGCGTGGCGGTGAAGCCAAGGCCGGAATGCAGCGCCCGGGCGAAGCTGTAGGCGCTGTCGGCGCTCGTGCGCGACACCGCGCTGCCATGGGCCGCAACGACCAACGCGGTCTCCGACGCGGTCCATCCCTGCCGGGCGAGCTGCGCACGCAGTTCGTTCTGGGCGCATCCCACGAGCCCGGGTTCGACTCCGAACGGTTCGAGCATCCGAACCCCGAGTTCGCGCGCCTTCTTGGCCAGCACCTGGCCGGTGAACCAGCCTCGCGCCATGAAGAACGGATAGATCAGCGGCCTCCCCAGTTCGCTGATCACTTCCTCGAGCCGGCCTTTCGAAGCCAGCGTGGCGCTGCCGATGCGCCAGCCTTCCATATTGGCCTCGACACGGTCGGCCAGAGCCCGAAGGGCGGTTTCCTGAGAGTCGGGATCGGACGGGCTGCCATGCGCAACGAGAACGGCGCTGCGCGGAACGGGGCTGTGAGCCATGTTCTGTCGTGTTCCTTTGTAACGTGAGTCCGGCAGACCCTCCTCCGATCTGCCAGTGAGGCATTGATCCTAGTTGATTCGATCCCTCCCGTCGCCCCGAAGCACGTGAATTTTCCGCGAGATGGCAAAGCCTGCCTTTTCGCTGGGCATCGGAACCGCGCCCGCTTCGACACGTTGAACAACGGTTTCAATCGGAGGTCACGGTGCCTGCCATCCGCAAAGTCTGCGTCATCCTGAACGAACGCTCCGGCGATCATGCCGAGGGCGACCGTCGGGCACGGATCTCCGCGCTGCTCGATCAGGCCGGAATAGAGTCGAAAATCGCCGTTCCGAGCGGCATGGTCGACATGGTCGCCTTCGCGCGGCGCTCGCTCGAACAGAGCGGTGCCGGGATGCTGGTTGCGGCGGGCGGCGACGGCACCATCGCGGCGGTGGCGGCGGCGAGCCACGACGCGGGGGTTCCGATGGGAGTGATCCCGCAGGGCACCTTCAATTACTTTGCGCGCGGCCTCGATATCCCCGAGGAAATGCAGGGCGCGATCGAGGTGCTCGCCACGGGCCGTCTTCACGACATGCCGCTCGGCGAGGTGAACGGCGAGGTGTTTCTCAACAACGCCAGTCTCGGGGTCTATCCGCTGATCCTGCACCGCCGCGAGAGCATCTACAACCGCTGGGGCCGGTCGCGGCTGGCGGCCTACTGGTCCGTCCTGCTGGCGCTGACCGGCTTCCGGCGCCCGCTCAAGCTGCGCCTGTCGCTCGACGGGCGCGAGGTCCGGATGCGCACGTCCCTCGCATTCGTCGCCAACAGCGCCTACCAGCTCGAGCGCTTCAACCTCGACGGCGCCGATGCGATCCGGGACGGGCGCTTTGCCCTGTTCACCGCCAAGGGAGAGCGCAGCGTCGACCTGGTGCGGACGGCGCTGAAACTGGCGGGTGGCGCGGCGCAGAAAGGCTCGGATTTCGACCTCGCGACGGCGCGGGAGATCACCATCGAAACCGGGCGCAAGCGCACGCTTGTGGCGCGGGATGGCGAAAAAGCCCTTATGCAGACGCCGATCCGCATCCGCTTGCGCGACCGGCCGCTGCAGGTGATGGTGCCGCAGGACCACCCGAGCGCATGACCCGTATCGTCCATATCTCCGATCTGCATTTCGGCCGCACCGATGCCGAACTGCTCGACCCGCTGGTCGCGGCGGTGAACGCGGCGCGGGCGGATCTGGTCGCCGTGACGGGGGATTTCACCCAGCGCGCCCGGGTCGGCCAGTATCGCGACGCGCGCGCCTTCCTCGACCGGTTCGAGGCGCCCTGGCTCGCGGTTCCCGGCAATCACGACATCTCGCTCGACAATCTCTGGCTGCGCTTCATGCGGCCTTTCAGGCGATATAGAGACTATATCTGCAATGATCTCTTTCCGCTTCACCGCGGCGACGGCTTTGTCGCCGTGGGGCTCAACACGGTCGATCAGTACCGCTGGCAGCGCGGCCGGATCCGCTGGCGGCAGATGCGCAACGCCTGCAAGATCTTCTCCGACAGCGACGAAGCGATCCGCGTGGTGCTGGCGCATCACCCGTTCGAGCAGGATGAAGACGTGAAAAAGAGCCTGATGCCGAAAGCCGAGAAGGCCATCGAGCAACTTGCGGGCTGTGGCGCGCATCTGGTGCTTTCGGGCCATCTGCATCGCTGGCGGGCAGAGCCCTTCCTGTCGCGCAAGCATGGGGCGCAGGTGCTGCAGATCCATGTCGGAACTGGGCTTTCGACCCGTCTGCGCGGTCAGGAAAACGATTTTGCCATTCTCGACCTCAACGAAGGCGAGGCGACGGTGACGCGGATGGTCGCCCGCGCGGAGCAGTTCGTTCCCGCCGGGACGCGCAGCTTCCGGTTCGGCGACGGCGGCTGGCGCGAACATCACGACGCGAGGTCACGGGGAACCGGGGCGCTGCGCTAGGGGTTTGTCTGCAAAGACATTTCAGGAGGCCCTCGGATGAGCAGACCAGATGCCGACGAGAAAGACGCCAGCCACCCGCCTCACGAGGTGCGCGCAGGGCCCGGAGATGCGGGTGCCAGCGATCGGCCGGTTCACCTCGAAGAGACGCCGCAGGATCGCCGAGAGGGCCACCGCGCAACCAAGCTGTTCCTCTGGCTTGTGGCCACAGGCTTTGCCATCGTCTTTATCCTGAACATCGCCGCGCTGATCTGACGCCCGTAAAACAGGCTCTACATGGCCCCAAGAACGCCGATCGGCACCAGCGCTGCGGTCGCGATGGCGATGCTTCCGAGCAGCGCGAAAAGCCCGTCGCGGGCCAGCATCGCGGTGGCGAGCAGGGTGACCGCGCTGCCCAGCAGCGAAGACGAGAACGGCACGATCTCGAGAAACGGCATCGCCAGTCCGCAGAGCATGCAGAGCAACTGCAGCCACTTGCGCATCGGCGCGGTCATGAAGACGCCGAGCCGATGTTTCGAGTGCTTGTCGATCCAGTTTCCGACACCGCGCATCTTGCGCACCGCCCTGCGCGCCTTGGGACCGTCGATCTTCAGGTTCATCAGCGCATCGGGCAGCCACAGGTGCTTACGCGAGAGCAGCATCTGCCCGGAGATGAAGGCGATGGTCAGGCCGCAGACCGAGGAGAACAGCGGGATCCCCGACAGCGGCGACACGACCAGAAGGGCAGGGACCATCAGCGCGGGAAGGAACGAGCTTTCGCCAAATTCCTCGAACAGATCGCGCAGCATGACATCGTCCCGCTCGACCACGGCATCGAGCCGGTCGACGATCTCGCCCACCGGTTGGGGTCGGTTCTGCGCATCCATGGGTCTCGATCCCTCCTGTGTTTATCTGAAACGTGGTGGCATGGGCCATGGTTCCGCCATCGCGTCAATGAGTTAGGGGTGTCCGCGGGAGGTCGGCCTGCAAATGCACCGATTGGTTGTGCCAGCCTAGCGCGAAATACTGCCTCGGCGAAGGAACAAAGGCCCTCGGGCGAAGTTGTCCCGGCATGAAAAGGCCAGCCATCGTCTCCGACACCGTGCTGCGCGCTTCGACGGTGATCATGGCGTCCGGCGTGCTTCTCTTTGGGCTCAAGGTTGCCCAGGACATCTTTGCGCCGCTGACGCTGGCCATCGTGACCGGGGTGATATTCGCTCCGCTCGCGGACCGGCTCGAACGGCTTGGCCTGCCACGCGGAGCGGTGGCGATGGGGCTGATCGTCGGTATCTTCTTCGCCCTCGCCGCGCTGGCCTACCTGATCGAACCCTACATCACGGCGGTGATCGACCGCCTGCCGTCGATCAAGTACGAGATCCGCAAGCTGATGTTCGAATATCAGGGTCTGATTCAGGGCATCGACGAGATGAACAAGGAGGTCGAGGCCGCTCTCGGCAATGGCGGCGGCAGCAAGGAGGCGACCGACATGCCCGGCCTGACCGATGCCATGTTCCTCGCCCCGGTCATCCTCGCCCAGATGCTGGTCTTTCTCGGTGGGCTGTTCTTCTTCCTGCTGACCCGCAACGAGATCTATCGCTACATCTCGGCCAAGATCGGCACCGGTATGGACACGCCCAAGATCCTCGAGCGTTTCTGCGACGCCGAGGCGATGGTCTCGCGCTATTTCGCCGCCATTTCGGTGGTCAATGCGGGGCTCGGCATCGCCGTCGGAACGCTGCTGATGCTGATCGGTCTGCCCGGCGCCGTGGTCTGGGGCATCGCTGCGATGCTGCTGAATTTCGTGCTCTATCTCGGTCCGGCGGCGCTGGCCGCGGGCCTCCTGCTCGCCGGCGTGGTGAACTATGACGGGCTGATGACCTTCGCCCCGATGGCGATTTACCTCTGTTGCAACATGACCGAGGCGCAATTCGTCACGCCCTCGCTCATCGGCAAGCACGTCCAGATCAACCCGTTCCTCGTGTTCGTCTCGCTGGTGTTCTGGCTTTGGCTCTGGGGGCCGCTGGGCGGCATCGTGGCGATCCCCGTCACGCTGATCCTGCTGCGCCTCTTCGACATCCTCGGCGACACCTCCGCTTCTGCCAAGCCGATCTTCGGGCAGGCCTGACAGCGCCGATCATGATGCCTCAGCAAACCGCCGGGCTGCGCGTCCGGCGGTTTTTTCGTGCCCGTCGCGGCAAGGAAAAAACCCCGCTCTCCGGGAAGAGAGCGGGGTGGGGGACAGGTGCGGGCCGATTGGGATAGTCGGGACAGGGACACGGCCCGCGAAGGGACAGGACGAAACAGGCGTCCTTGAGAACAGAACGCGGCTTGCCGGGAGTGGTTCCGCGAGGGTCAGGAAATTTCAGTGTTTTTTTGGCGCCGCTTGTCGAGCTCGGCGTTCAGCTGCGCGCCGAGCAGCGTCACCAGCGCGCTGACATAGAACCACAGCAGCAGCGCCACCACCGCGCCGAGCGAGCCGTAGACCTCGTTCAGCCGGTCGACATTGCGCATGTAGATGGTCAGCAGCACTGAGCCCGCCGCCCATGACAGCAGCGCCAGCAGCGCGCCGGGGGTGAACCAGCGCATGCGCTTGCGGCGCCGGTTGGGGCCGTAGCGGTAGAGCAGGGCGATGGCGAAGAACACCACCGCCAGCAGGATCAGCCATTTCACCGCGCTGACCGCGATCTCGACATGCATCGGCAGGCCGATGAAGGCGATGGCGGCGGGCAGGATGACGACGGCGGCGAAGGCCACCAGCGCCACGAAGACCAGCAGCACGGTGAGCAGGAAGGCCACCACGATGCGCCTGATGGCGTTCTCGCGATGCGGCGTTTCGCTGACCGCGTTGAGGCCGCGGATCAATGCCGCGATCGAGGCGCGCGACGACCAGATTGCCACCACGATCGAGATGATCGAGGCCCATTGCAGGGTCGAACGATTGGCCGAGATCAGCTGCGTGATCTGGGTCTCGAGCAGGGTGTAGGCCTGCTCGGGCATCATCTCGCGCATCAGCTCCATCTGTTCCGAGATCGCCACCGGGTCGGCCCAGTAGCCCCAGATCGCGATCACTGCCGAAATCGCCGGAAACAGCGAGAGGAAGGCGTAGAACGCCACCCCGGCCGAGATCAGACCGAGGTTGCGCTCGTCCATGCGCTGCCAGGTGCCCCAGAGCGCGTGAAGCCAGTCGTGCAGGCTGAGCTTCTCGGCACGCGGGCGTGGGGCTGGCGCGGTATCGGTCGTGGCGTCGGTCATGGGGGAAGCTTGTGCGTGTTTCGCCGGGAGCGTCAATCGCCGCCGTGCCAAGGGCCGGTTTTCCGGCTGTCGGCGCGGCAAATTCGTCTCTCAACCGCTTCTTAAGCCGAATCCGCGACATCCTTGGGCGAGCCGTTCCAGAAAGGATGCGCTGCCGTGCTTGTCTCCGTTCGCCTGTTTGCCCCTCTGCTGATCGTCGCCGCCGTGCTGGTGGGCGCTTCGCCGGGGCAGGGCGCGCCGCAATGGGGCGTCGCGCGCGGGCCGGTGCGGGTGGTCGGGGACGATGGCGGCGGGCAGTTGCGGCCCCGGCTGGCCGAGGTCCGGGCGTTGCGGGCGCGGGGCGTCCGGGTCGAGATCCGGGGCAATTACTGCCTGTCGTCCTGCACGCTCTATCTCGGGGCCGGGGATGTCTGCGTCAGCCCGGGGACGGAATTCGGCTTTCATGGCCCGGTCTATCTCTACGAGCCGATCCGCTACGACCGCTTTGACTACTGGTCGCGGCGGATGGCGGCGCATTACCCGCCGCAGCTGCGCGACTGGTTCCTGACCAGCGCGCGCTTCGTCACCCATGGCTACGTGACCCGCAGCGGCGCGGATCTCATCCGCATGGGCGTGCCGCGCTGCCGCGGCTGACACCGCCGGGCCGAAATCGCTCAGCCGTCGTTCGGGCTGGCCTCTCCGGTCTCGTCGTTGGCCTCCGGCTCCGCGCTCTCGACCGGTGTCGCGGTGGTCAGCACGCCGTTGATCCAGTTGCCGGAGGCTTCCTCTCCGGTGGCATAGCGAAGAACACCCTGACCCTGGCGCTTGCCGTCCCGGAAGGTGCCCTCATAGACGTCGCCATTGGCGTAGGTGGCGATCCCCTCGCCCTCGAACGCGCCGTTCATCCACTGGCCGGTGTAGCGGAACCCGTCGGGCATGACGATCTCGCCCTGCCCGTGGCGCTGATCCTCGCGGAAATCGCCGGTATAGATGGCGCCGTCGGCATAGGTCGCCTTGCCCTGCCCGTGGCGCTGGTTGTCCTGCCAGTCGCCCTCGTAGACGTAACCGTCGGGATAGGTGATCTTGCCCTGCCCGTTGTAGCGGGCATTGCTGAAGGCGCCCTCGTAGACCACGCCGTTGGGATAGGCCGCCCGGCCATTGCCCTCGATCACGCCGTCGACCCAGTCGCCTTCGTAGGTCGAGCCGTCGGGATAGGTGGTCTTGCCGCGCCCGTTGGCGAGGTCGCCGCGGATCTCGCCCTCGTAGACCGAGCCGTCGGGATAGACCACGCGGCCCTCGCCCTCGATCTGGCCGGCCACCCAGTTGCCCTCGAGCCGGTAGCCGTCGGCGCCGGTGAAGCTGCCATAGCCCTGGCGCTGGTCGTTGTTGAACTCGCCCTCGTAGACGTCGCCGTTGGCATAGGTCTCCTTGCCCTGCCCCTCGCGGCGGCCATCGACCAGCTCGCCCTCGTAGACATCGCCGTTGGGCAGGCTGAGCTTGCCCTGGCCGTCCTGCTGGCCGTCGCGCCACATGCCCTCGTAGACCAGCCCGTCGGCCATCTTGAGCGTGCCCTGGCCCGAGCGCTTGCCGTTGGCGACCCGGCCCTCATAGACCGAACCGTCGGGATAGGTGATCAGCGCGTTGCCCTCTTCGACACCGTTCACCCAATCGCCCTCGTAGCGGTAGCCGTCCGGGGTGGTCATCACGCCGCGCCCGTGGTGCAGGGCGTTGCGGAACGAGCCCTCGTAGCGGGCGCCGTTGGCATAGCGGATCACGCCCTTGCCGGTGATCTTGCCGTCGAGCCACGAGCCCTCGTAGACGCTGCCGTCGCCGAGCACGATGCGGCCCACGCCCTCGGGCTTGCCCTTGGCGAACTGGCCCTCGTAGACCGCGCCGCTGGGATAGCGGGCGGTGCCGTCGCCGGTGATCTCGCCCTCGACCCAGTCGCCGGAATACTCGAACCCGTTGGGCAGGCGGTAGGTCCCGGTGCCGTGGCGCAGCCCGTCCTGGAAGGTGCCCTCATAGACCCCGCCATCGTCGAACTGCTTGGTGATGATCTCGTCGCTGTCCTGCGCCAGCGCGGTTCCGGCGAACGCCAGAATGGCGGCGACGGCAGCGAGTTTTCTGCCTGCGCGTATCATGTCTTGTTCCCTGCCGGATGGCCCCTCTTCGTCTGCCCGAACCGTATCCAAGCCCCTGCAACGTGACAATCTCTTTTGCCCGGCCCGCTTTCCCTCCGGCGTGGTTCTGCTATGTCGGCACGAGGATGTGACTGAAAGGAACAGGGCACATGGCCGATCGCTTCCGCCTGACCATCGCGCAGCTGAACCCGATCATGGGGGACCTTGCGGGCAACGCCGCACAGGCGAAGGACGCCTGGGAACAGGGCAAGGCCGCCGGCGCCGACATGGTGGCGCTGCCCGAGATGTTCATCGCGGGCTACAACGCGCAGGACCTGCCGATGAAGCACGCCTTCACGCTCGACTGCATGGCGGCGGTCAAGGCGCTTGCGGAGGAGTGCGCCGACGGCCCCACGCTGGGCATCGGCTGTCCGTGGGTCGAGGGCACCGAGCTTTTCAACGCCTACATCATCTGTCGCGGCGGCAAGATGGTGACGCAAGTCTTCAAGCATCACCTGCCCAACTACAACGTCTTCGACGAGCTGCGGATCTTCGACAGCGGCCCGATCGGCGGCCCCTACGCGGTGGGCAACACCCGCATCGGCTCGCCGATCTGCGAGGATGCCTGGTACGAGGATGTGGCCGAGACGCTGGCCGAGACCGGGGCCGAGTTCCTGCTGGTCCCCAACGGCTCGCCCTATTTCCGCAACAAGTACGAGACCCGGCTCAACAAGATGATTGCCCGCGTGGTCGAGACCGGGCTGCCGCTGATCTACCTCAACATGGTGGGCGGGCAGGACGACCAGATCTTCGACGGCGGCTCCTTCGTGCTGAACCCGCACGGCGCGGTGGCGATGCAGCTTCCCGTCTTCGAGACGGCCATCGCCCATGTCGATCTCGAGCGTACCGAGGATGGCTGGCGCGCGCTCGAGGGCGATTTCACCACCCATCCCGACGCCATGGAGCAGGATTACCACGCGATGGTGCTGGCGCTGCGCGACTATTGCCGCAAGACCGGCTTCGGCAAGGTGCTGCTGGGGATGTCGGGCGGGGTCGACTCGGCGCTGGTGGCGACCATCGCGGTGGATGCGCTGGGCCCGGAGAACGTGCGCTGCGTGATGCTGCCCTCGGAATACACCTCCGAGCATTCGCTCGAGGATGCCAAGGCCTGCGCCGAAAACCTCGGCTGCCACTACGATTTCGTGCCGATCAGTCGGGGCCGCGACGCCATCACCGAAACGCTGGCGCCGCTCTTCGAGGGCCGTCCCGCCGATCTGACCGAAGAGAACATCCAGTCGCGCCTGCGCGGGCTGCTGCTGATGGCGATGTCGAACAAGTTCGGCGAGATGCTCCTGACCACCGGCAATAAGTCGGAGGTCGCGGTGGGCTATGCCACGATCTATGGCGACATGGCGGGCGGCTACAATCCGATCAAGGATCTCTACAAGACCCGGGTCTTCGACATCTGCCGCTGGCGCAACGCCAACCCGCGGCCGTGGATGATGGGCCCCGAGGCGGCGCCGATCCCCGAGCGCATCATCACCAAGCCGCCCTCGGCCGAGCTGCGCCCCGACCAGAAGGACAGCGACTCGCTGCCCGATTACCCGGTGCTCGACGGTATCCTGCAGATCCTCGTCGACGAGGACGGCTCGATCGCCGATTGCGTCGCGGCGGGATATGACCGGGCCGATGCCAAGAAGGTCGAGCACCTGCTCTACATCTCGGAATACAAGCGCTTCCAGTCGGCCCCCGGCGCGCGCCTGTCGAAGCGGGCCTTCTGGCTCGACCGGCGCTATCCCATCGTCAACCGCTGGCGCGACCCGAGCTGATCCCATGCAGGCCACCATCCTCTTCGTCGTCCCGCGCTTCCACACCAACCTCGCCTTCGCGGTACGGGCGTTGACCGATGCGGGCGCGAAGGTGGCGGTCTGGGGTTCGAGCTCGGGCGGGGCCGAGGATCACAGCTATATCGCGCCGCAGGTGTTCCGCGATGCGGGCGACATCGCGGCGCTGGAGGCGGCGTGGTCCGAGCTGAAGCCCGACATCGCCTTCCTGCGCAACAGCGCCAAGCTGCGCTTCGCGGCGGCCAAGGTCGGGCGGTGCCACGGCACCGCGCTCTGGTCCTATGACCTGCACCCCTATCACCGGCACGAGCCGTTCTCGCGCCGGTTCTACCTCTGGCGCAAGGGGCTGCCGATCCGCCGGGTGACCGCGACGAAGGGGCTGGGCGAGACCCGCCCCGACCGCTGGGCGCGCTACCTGCCCTGGCCGGTGGTGGGCGACCCGCCGCCGCCGATGCCCGAGCGCGGCGGCGAGGGGCCTGTCACCGTGCTCTGCGTCGCCAAGCTGGGGCAGAAGCGCAAGATGCAGCATCTGGTGATCGACGGCATGCGCGCCGCGGGGCGCGCCGGCAAGGCGCGGCTGATCCTGATCGGCTCGGAGCGCGTGCTCGACACGCCCGAGGACCGCGCGCATGGCGCATTGCTGCGCTCCGAGGCCGAGGCCGAGGACTGGATCGAGATGCGCGGCCTCATTCCCTTTGCCGAGATGCCGGGGCTCTATGCCGCGTCCGACATCTGCATCCTGCCCAGCTTCGACGAGCCGCTTGGCTTCGCGCCGGCGGAGTCGATGGCCTATGGCTGCGTGCCGGTGATCTCCACGGAGGCCGGCTCGGCGGGCTATATCCGCGAGGGCGAGAACGGCCTGCTCTGCGATCCCAACGATCCGGCGACGGTCGAGGCGGCGCTGGCGCGGCTGATCGAGGATGCCGATCTGCGCCGGAAGCTCGGCCAAGGTGCCCGTGAAACCGCGCTCGGAGAGCTCGGGCCGCAGCGCTTTGTGCAGCGGATGCAGGCGCTGATCGATGAGGGCTGACCGGCCCGGATTACACCAAGGTTAAATTAAACCAGGGTTAAAGTTTCACGAAGGTTAATGCGCGGCCGTGCTGCGCCCGGAGTGGCTGCCGAGTGCCGCGGTCAGGATCGCTGCGCGATCCGACCCTGCGCACGGCGCGCTCGCGCTGGAACGCGAGCCCGCTACTCCCACCACCGATCAATCGTGGCGATGTCGTCATCCGACCAGCCGAAATGATGCGCGAACTCGTGTACCGTGACGTGGATCACCAGATCCTCGAGCTCGATGTCCCCGCGGTCGCGCCATTCCGCGAGGATCGGCTCGCGGAACAGCCAGACGCGGTCGGGCCAGGGCGAGGGATCGCTCACCGAGCGCTCGGTCAGCGGGATGCCCTCGTAGAGCCCCGTCAGTTCGAGCGGGTCGTCAATCTCCATCTCGGCCAGCACGTCCTCGGGCGGCGAGTCGACGACCTCCAGCAGCACCTCCGCCGCGCTCCGGCGGAACGGTTCGGGGAAACTCTCGATGGCGCGCTGGGCCATGGCTTCGAAGGCGGCGAGATCGGTTCTGCTCATGCCATTCCGTATGGCGCGCCCCGCACGATAGGAAAAGGTCGCATTTCGACGCCGGTGTCGCGAATGGCGCAGACCGCCGCGCGCAGGGCGCTACAGCAGGCGCTCGTTCAGCCAGAGGCCCCGCCCATGCTCACCGTTCACCGCATCCCCGCTGCGTTCTCCGAGATCGACTGCGACCGCATCATCGACCTGTCCCGCAGCGCCGAGAGCGCCGACGCGCGGCTGGTGGGCCGCAATCAGGATCACAATCTGCGCCGCGCCGATCTGGTCTGGCTTGATGATGTCGACGGCGCCGAGTGGGTGATGGAGAAGATCATCGAACTGGTCCGTCAGGCCAACCGCGCGGTCTATGGCTTCGATCTCGATGCCTTTGACGAGAGCGCGCAGGTGGCGCGCTACGGGGCCGAGCGGCAGGGCCATTTCGGCTGGCATTCCGATGTCGGGGACGGGCGTCTCGCCGCGCGCCGCAAGCTGACCATGGTGGTGCAGCTCTCGGATCCTGACGGCTATCGCGGCGGCACGCTCGAGGTGATGCCGTCGGCGCATACGGTCGAGGCGGAGCGGTCGCGCGGCAGCGCCACGCTGTTCCCGTCCTACCTGCTGCACCGGGTGACCCCGGTCGAGGCCGGCGAGCGTCACTCGATGACCATCTGGGCGCACGGCCCGGCCTTCCGCTAGGGGGCTCAGAACCCGTCGAGGTCGGTGTCGCCCCAGTAGCCCGCGCGGCGCATCGCCAGCGAGCGGCGGTGGCCCAGTGTCGCGATGACCGAGACCGCGAAGACCGCCAGAGAGACGCTCGCGACGAGGGTCGACATGAACTTGCCGCCGATGCCGTTGGCGATGCCCTCGACAAGGTCGATCGAGACGCTGCCCATGGCGATGAAGTGCAGGGCGCAGACCCCTGCCACCATGCCGAGCCCCTTGCGCATCTGGCTGCGCGTGTCGTCGCCCTCTTGCAGCATGGCAAGCACGAACCCGGCGATGCCGGCCGTGATGCCGATGAGCAGGGTGAGCGGGTTGTAGATCGCGAGGCAGTTCTCCAGGGCCGACATGCCGGTCAGGTGCATGGCGGCGACGCCGAGCCCGGCCATCACACCCAGCCCGACGCGGACGTGCTCGCTCTCGACGAAGAGGCTAGCGGCGATCGGCAGGCCCACCAGCGTGATGCCGACGAGGATCGAGATTGTGGTCAGCGGCAGATCGTAGGTCAGCGCCGCATCTGGGCGATACCCGATCATGGCGACGAAATGGGTCGTCCACACCCCGACCCCGGCAACGAGCGCAACCCAGACCGCCACCACGTAGCGCTGGTTCAGGGTGGCGTAATCGCTGTTGCGCATCAGGAGCACGAGCATGCCCGCCGTGATCACGCATACGCCAGCGGCGGCGGCGATGAAGTTCGTCTGGGTCTCGAGGATGCCCTGCAGAAGTGTTCCAAGCACGATGAACGGCTCCGATGATCGAATCTCAGTTTTGTCGAGTGCAGATCAACGTGCGGATGAGGCGCAAAGATGGCTTCGAAATGATGCTTTAATGTCAGGGGTTTAGTTAATATCTCGCTGAGAGGGTTTCGGCGCTCCCGGTGGGCGGGGTGACCCGGTAGCGCCAACGGAGATTGAGCGCATACAAACAAGGTGTTGCGGGCGTCCGACCTCAGGAAAACCGGTTTTTTCGGAGCGGGGTGTGCGCTGAATCCGTGGCCCGGCCCGGCGTTCCGGCCGAGGGGCAAGGGCCTTACGGTCTGAGACTCCCGAAACGACCGCCAAGGCACCGAAAAGGGTCGCCGCGCCCGGGGGAGCGGGCGCGGCGGGGCGGAGCAGAGCATCAGCTGGTAGCTGTGCGGCACGTAATGGAAGCCGTCGTCGCGGGCCTCGGCATAGCCGAGCGCCGGAAACGGCATGTGGTAGCCGATGAACGGGATCTTGTCCGCGGCCAGCATGTCGAGCGTCTTGCGCCGGGTCTGCGCGGCGGCGGCCTTGTCGGTGTCAAAGCTCACCTCCCAGTCGGGATGGGCCAGCGAGAACACGTAGTGGTTGGCAAGGTCGGCGATCAGCATCAGCTGCTTGCCGCCGCTTTCCAGCATGTAGCTCATGTGGCCCGGCGTGTGACCCGGGGTCATCACCGAGGTCACGCCCGAGGCGATGCTCTCGCCGTTGCCGATGAAGCTGAACTGCTCGGACAGCGGCTTGACCTTGTTGTTGAAGGTATCATTCGCGACGCCCGACCAGTGGTCGTACTCGGCCTGCCCGGTGACGTGCTGCGCGTTGGCAAAGGTGGGGCCATCGCCGCCGGTCAGACCGCCGACATGGTCGCCATGCATGTGGGTGATCACAACGTGGCTCACGTCGCCCGCGGCATAGCCCGCCGCCTCGACCGCGGCGACGATGCCCTCGGGATTGAGGCCGGTGTCGAACAGGATCAGCTCGCTGCCGGTGTTGACCAGCGTGGGCGTGAAGAAGAACTGCGCCTTGTCGGTGGGGATGTGCGCGGCCTCGGCGGCCTCGGCGAATTCCTCGTCCGAGGCGTTGAGCCCGAAGATCGAGTGCGGATCCTCGCGCGTGGCGGTGCCGGCCATCAGAGCGGTGACCTCGAAATCGCCAAGCGTCACGCGGTTCACCTTGGGGACCTGCGCGTCCTGCTTGGCGGCTTGCGCGCGCACCGTGCCGGCGCTGGCGGCCACCAGCGGCAGGGCTGCGGCGCCGGCAAGGGCCGTGCGGCGGCTGAACTTTGTCTGTTCCGTCATGTCTGGGACTCCCTCCTGTTGATGCACCGAAGATAGATCTTCGCGCTTTGCTTGCCAGAGCGAGCTTTGCGGGTTGTTAACACCCGGCAGGCTAGTCAGCGGCACCCCAAGACGGAGATGCTGATGATTCCCGAAACCTCCAACCCCTGCTGGCGCCGTGTGCTCACCTCCGAGAGCGACCTGTCCGGCGCTGTTCTGGCCACCAAGCTGCTGGTCACGCGGCTCCGGCGCGAGGTCAAGGCGCGCCCCGGTGCGCTCGGTTCCAAGATCGCCGAGCTGCGCGATTATTTCGAGAAAAATGCCTTTGCGGTGAAAGACATCGCCCTCTTCTGAAAGGACAGGCCATGAAGAATGCAATGATGAGCGTGGCCGAGACGGCGGCGCGGATCGAGGCCGGCAAGGTGCTGGTCATCGCTGGATCGGAAGCGGCGCTGTCGCAGCTGCCCAAGGGGCGCTGGATCGGCGGCACCTCGGTCTATTTCATGACCGATACCGGCGGCCGGGTGGATCGCGATAACCTCTTTGTGACCGAGATCGAGGCCGCCGAGGACGCGCGTGCGGTGCTCTACAGCGGCGAGGACCTGCCGAGCCTGACGATGAACCGTTTCGACAACGGGCTGTCGGTAATCCTGATTCCGGCCTTCAGCCAGGCGCATGAAGAGTTCGCCATTCACGGCAGCAGCTATTCCGGCGTGTTCGACCAGCCTTTGATGGGCTGGGTGACCGGCGTGCATCTCGACGATCTCGAGACCGCGAAGCCCAAGGTGTTCGACGGCGCGCGCGGCAGGGCCTTCGAGGAGGGCGCGATGCTGTTGCACGTGAAACTGCGCGCCGACCGCGTCGCGGATATCGACATTCTGAACCTCTTCGAACAGGACCAGAGCGCCGACGAGATCACCTTTGCCGGCACCGGGTTCTCGGCGCGGACCGCGCTGGTGAACGGCGAGGAGGTCGATTTCGCCAGCTACCTTGCGGAAAAGGGCGTCGATACGCGCTGCCCGCTGGTGGCGAATTTCGCCGGTGCCATGATCAACGTCTCGTTCCAGTCGGTCGAGCCGGGCAAGCCGGTGAGCTTCTACGCCCCGGTGATCGAGGGGGTCAGCTACCGCATCGCGAAGCTGCCGGGCGACTACGCCTCGGAATTCGCCGCGCGGGCGCAGGGCGAGGGCAGCCGCGAGCTGTCGTGCAACTGCATCCTCAACTTCCTTTACGGAGAGCTCGAATCGAAGACCACGGGAAGCTTCACCGGTCCGGCGACCTTCGGCGAGATCGCATATATGCTGCTGAACCAGACCATGGTGCGTCTGAACATTCAGGCGGCAGAGGCCGCGGCGGTGGCATGAGAGGGCAGGCTCCCGGCGCAGTCGCGCCGGGGGCTCATTCCTCGATCTGGCTGGCGCCGCATTGCGGCAGGTAGCCCATGACCATCTCGTGGGTGCAGAGCGAGGTCGCCGGTGTCGTGACCGTGGCGCTGGCCGCGGCCGCGCCAAGCGCCAGCGAGTCCGGGCCGCTCATCCCCGAGGCGAGGCCAAAGGCGAAGGCGCCGACAAAGCTGTCGCCCGCGCCCACCGCAGACACGACCGAGACATTGGCGGCGCTCACCTGCACCAGCCCGTCCGGTCCGGCCATCACCGAGCCGTCGGCGCCGCGCGCTACGATGACCCGCTCGGCAGCGCCGCGCGCCACCAGCTCGGCGGCGAACTGCGCCGACTCGAGTCGCGTCACCAGCGGACGGCCGGCCAGCCCCTCGGCTTCCTCGGTGTCCATGCGCAGCACCGCCGGGGCCGGGGTGGTGCCCTTGGCGAGGTATTCCAGCGCCGGGCCAGAGGTGTCGACGATCACCAGCGCGTGGCGCTCCTGCAGCGCGGCGCAGAGCTGGGTCGCGAATTCCACCGACACGCCGGGCGGTTGGCTGCCGCTGAGCACCACGATGCCGCCTTCGGGCACCGAGGCCGCGATTGCCTGCAGCGCCTCGGTCACCTCTTCCTCGGACCATTGCGGGCCCGGCATGACGAAGCGGTATTGCTGTCCGGTCTCGCGGTCATGCACGGCAAGGCTCTCGCGCGTTTCGCCCGGCGCCTTCATCCGCACCAGCGGGATGCCCTGATCGGCCATCGCCGCCTCGAGCCGCATGCCGCTGGGGCCGGCCAGCGCCACGAAGGCACGGGCGTGCCCGCCAAGCGCAGCCACCACGCGGGCCACGTTGATGCCCCCGCCCCCGGGATCCACGGTGAACGGATCGCAGCGCAGCTTGGGCCCGGCAACCACGCGGTCGGCGGTGGTCGTCAGGTCGAGCGCGGGGTTCAGCGTGACGGTCAAAATATCGTTCATGAGCCGCACCATGGCACTCAACCAACGGTTCGCCAAGAGCCTCGAACTGGACAAATGACCGCGCTTGTGGGAAGTGCCGTCCGCGTAAGCAGGAGCCTCCCATGACCGTCACCCGTTTTGCCCCTTCGCCCACCGGCCACATCCATGTGGGCAACCTTCGCACGGCACTGTTCAACTACCTGATCGCCCGCAAGGCCGGCGGCACCTTCATTCTGCGCATCGACGACACCGATCCCGAGCGCAGCAAGGAAGAGTATGTCGACGGCATCAAGCGCGACCTCGAGTGGCTGGGCCTGACATGGGACCGGACGGAGCGACAGAGCGAGCGGCTCGACCGCTACCATGCCGCCGCCGACCAGCTGCGCGAGATTGGCCGTTTCTACGAGGCATGGGAGACCCCGACCGAGCTCGACCTGAAGCGCAAGAAGCAGCTCAACATGGGCAAGCCGCCGGTCTATGACCGTGCGGTGCTTGCGCTTTCCGACGACGAGAAGGCGGCCATGCGGGCCGAGCGCGGCGATGGCGTCTGGCGCTTCAAGCTCGATCAGGAGCGCATCGAGTGGACCGACGGCATCCTCGGCGACATCTCGATCGACGCGGCTTCGGTCTCCGATCCGGTGCTGATCCGCGGCGATGGCCAGATCCTCTACACGCTGGCCTCGGTGGTCGACGATACCGAGATGGGCGTCACCCACGTGGTGCGCGGCTCCGACCACGTGACCAACACCGCGACGCAGATCCAGATCATCAACGCGCTGGGCGGCAACGTCCCGAGCTTTGCCCACCACTCGCTGCTGACCGGCCCGCAGGGTGAGTCGCTTTCCAAGCGACTCGGCGTGCTGTCGATCCGCGACCTGCGTGAAAGCGGCATCGAGCCCGAGGCGCTGCTGTCGCTGATGGCGCGGCTCGGCTCGAGCCAGCCGGTGGAGCTGCGCCTGTCGCTCGAGGAAATCGCCGAGGGCTTCGAGCTGTCGCAGTTTGGCGCCGCGCCGACCAAGTTCGACGTGCAGGATCTCTACCCGCTGACCGCGCGCAAGCTGCACGGCCTGCCGCTCTCGGCGGTGGCCGACGAGATCGCGGCGCTGGGCGTGCCGGCGGACAAGGCCGAGCTGTTCTGGAGCGTCACGCGCGAGAACATCGAGACCCGCAAGGATCTCGCCGGCTGGTGGGAGCTGTTCCGCGACGGCGCCGAGCCGCTGATCGCCGACGAGGACAAGGACTTCATCGCCGAGGCGATGGCGATCCTGCCCGAGGGCCCGCTCACCCAGGACAGCTGGAGTGACTGGACCAAGGCGGTGAAGGAGCAGACCGGCCGCAAGGGCAAGGGCCTGTTCATGCCCCTGCGCAAGGCGCTGACGGGCCGCGAGCGCGGGCCCGAGATGGCCGACGTGCTGCCGCTGCTGCAGACCATCCCGGCGCGCAAGCTCGCCAAGGGCTGAGCCTTAGACGCGGCGCGCCAGCGCGTCGCGATCCTCCTTAACCTCGATCGCGGCCTGGGCATGATGCAGCGCGTAGGCGCGGGTGCGCCGCGCCGCCTGCGCCAGGTCGCGCCACTCGGCGTGCTCGAGCTTGCTCAAGGTATCCAGCACCGTGCCGATCACCTCGGGGTGGCCGGCCCCGGCGCGGATCAGCGGCTCGAACCCGACCTGCATCAGTTCCGTCGCGGTCAGCGCGGGCGCCTCGATGCGGGGGAATTGCGGCGGCTGCGCCTCGGGCGGTTCGGCCTCGGACAGCAGCCGCGCCAGCCGGTGCACCACGTCGACCGCGGTGCCCGGATCGTTGATCCCCGGCGACAGCGCCCGCACCGCGGTCTCGTTCAACACCACCACGCCGAAGCGGGCATCCTGCTCGGCGGTGCGGATCTCGCCGAAGGTGAAACAGTTGGTCAGCGCGGCGCGGTCCTCGACCTCGCCCAGCACAAAGCCGAGCGGCGCGCCCTTCAGGAGATGCGCGCCGGGAGAGATCCCGAGCGTGATCGAAGCGCCTGCCTCGGCCAGTGCGTCGTTCAGCGCCTCCATGTTGACGAATTGCAGGTAGCCGCTCGAAGGCGCGGGCAGCGGCCACGCAGCCTCGGGGATCTCGGCATCCGGTGCCACCGGCAACCCGCCGAGCGCCGGGCGCTTCAGGGCGTTGTAGAGCGGCTCACGGGCCTGCCGCTCGACCATCTGCAGCGTGTCGTCCATGCTGCCGAGCGTGCTCAGATGCTCGATCCAGCGCAGGATCGAGACGATGATCGCCACGATCACCAGCACCGTGACCCCGAGGATCATGACCGCGGCATTGTCCGGGTAGAGACCGGCGCGGAACATCACCAGCGCGGTCAGGGAGTAGAGGAAGGCGCCGGTGAAGACGGCCAGCACCGTGTGGGTCGTGGTGTCCTCGAGGTGCAGGCGGTAGGCGCGCGGCGTCGCCTGGCTGGCGGCGGCCTGGTAGGCCTGCACCATCACCGAGAGCGAGAAGGTCGTGACCGTCAGCATCGTCGTGGCGAGGATGTTGAGGATCGGGATCACCGCATCGGGGCCGATCTTGATTTCCCATGCGTCGGGCAGAAGCGGCTCGAAGAGCGGCGACAGGAACGCCATGGCAAAGGCCAGCACCGCGCCGAAGAGCACCCGCGCCACGAGGTTGCGCGCCACGCGGCGCAGGATCAGCAGGGGCTTCGAGCCGATCACGCCGCCACCTTGCGGGCGCCGAGCCCGGCCAGACGGTCATCGACGAAGCGGCGCTCGTCATCGCTGAGCGCCTGGGCGCGCGGGTAGCGCGGGGCCGCGCGGTCGTCGAGGATCGGGGCATCCCAGCCGGTGGTGGTGGCGAAGAAGCGGTCGGCGCCCTCGGCTCCGAACTCGGCCAGATAGCCCTGCACCACCACGTCGAGATAGCTCAGCAGCACCGGGTGATGCGCGTCGGGCGGGAAGATGCGCTCGGACGGGATGGCGTAGATCGCCAGCTGCTCGACGCTCGGCGCGCCGTGGCTGACGCTGTGCAGCGCATCGAGCCGGTCATAGGCGTGTTCGCGCAGGTCGAGCGCGGCCCAGCCATCCGGCGGCACCGGCGCGATCAGCCCCTCGATCTCGCAGTCCGGGTCGGGAATCGCGGTGAGATAGGCGACCTCGCGCGCCTCGGTCCAGCGCCACGCGCGGCGCCAGCCACGGGCGCTGGCGGTGTGGGCGGGGGTGAATCCATGGGTGAGACGGTTCACGAGAGACCCGTATCCGAAGAAGAAAGCGCTGCTCATGCCAGTTTTGCGGGTCCCGGATTGATGTATGTCAAATCGATATTTCTCATTTGATGTATAACGCCTGCATCCTTTGAAAATGGAGGACGGGCTGTGCGCGTCACAAAAAGAACCAACATCGCCATTCGGGTCCTGATGCATTGCGCGGCCAACGCCGGTCGTCTGGTGACCAAATCCGAGATCGCCAAACGATGCAACGCCTCCGAAAACCATCTCGCGCAGGTGATCAACCAGCTCGCCCAGCTTGGCTACCTGCACACCCAGCGCGGGCGCAACGGCGGGCTCGAGCTGTCGCGGGATGCCTCGCAGATCCGCGTCGGTGATGTGTTCCGCGCGCTCGAGGCGCCGGTGCCGCTGGCCGAGTGCTTTGCCGATGTCGACAACACCTGCCCGCTGACCGATGCCTGCCGGCTGAAGATCGCGCTCAGCGACGCGGCCAACGCCTTTTACGCCACGCTCGACCCGATCACCCTCGATACGCTGATCTGCGACAATGCCCCGCTGATGGACATTCTCGCCCCCGAGGGCCGCTGCGCGATGGCCAAGGTCGACCCGGTGCTTGCGGCGCAGTGACAAACATCGTAGCTTGAGACCCATCGCAGAGGGAGAACCGGCTTTGCCGGTGCCGAAGGAGCAACCGCCCCGGAAACTCTCAGGCCCACGGACCTTTGCGGGATAAGAACTCTGGAGAGTGGCGCGGGGGACCGCGCCCGCCGAAGGGATAACGATCTCAGGCTGACGGACAGAGGGGGCATTTCACGCGCGGGATCGGCCTGCGCAACGGAATGTCCGGGGCTGCGCCACGCGCCACATCCGGGCCAGAGGGATGTAAGAGCGCATGGACGAGCTGAAACGCACGCCACTATACGACCTGCACCTCGCGCTTGGCGCGAAGATGGTGCCGTTTGCCGGCTACGAGATGCCGGTTCAGTACAAACTCGGGGTCATGAAAGAGCACCTGCACACGCGTGCCGCGGCAGGGCTTTTCGACGTGAGCCACATGGGGCAGGTGATCCTGCGCGGCGACGACCCACAAGCGGTGGCGCTGGCGCTCGAGACGCTGGTGCCCGTGTCGGTCGCGGGGCTGGCCGAGGGCCGTCAGCGCTATGGTCTCTTCACCAACGATCAGGGCGGCATCGAGGACGACCTGATGATCGCCAATCGCGGCGATCACCTGTTCCTCGTGGTCAACGCCGCCTGCAAGCAGGCCGACGTCGCGCGGCTGCGCGCCGGGCTCGAGCCCAAGGGGGTCTCGGTCGAGTATATCGAGGACCGCGCGCTTCTGGCGCTGCAGGGGCCGGGCGCCGAGGCGGCGCTCGCCGCGCTGAACCCCGCGGTGGCCGGGATGCGCTTCATGGATGTGGCCACGGTCGAGCTGATGGGCGCCGAGGCCTGGGTCTCGCGCTCGGGCTATACCGGCGAGGACGGCTACGAGATCTCGGTGCCGGAGGGTGCAGCGGTGGCGCTGGCCGAGGCGCTGCTGGCGCAGGAGGCGGTCGAGGCGATCGGTCTCGGCGCGCGGGATTCGCTGCGGCTCGAGGCCGGGCTCTGCCTCTATGGTCACGACATCGACACCACCACCACGCCGGCGGCGGGCAACCTGCTCTGGGCGATCCAGAAGGTGCGCCGCGCCGATGGCGAGCGTGCGGGGGGCTTTCCCGGCGCCGACATCATCCTCCCGGAGATCGCCAGCGGCGCGCCGAGCGTCCGGGTCGGGCTGAAGCCCGAGGGCCGCGCGCCGATGCGCGAGGGGATCGAGCTGTATGAGGACGAGACCGGCGGCGCGCCGGTCGGGCGCATCACCTCGGGCGGGTTCGGCCCGACGGTGGGCGGCCCGGTGGCGATGGGGTATGTTCCCGCGGAACGGGCCACGCCGGGCGCGCGTCTTTACGGAGAGGTACGCGGCAAGCGTCTGCCCGTCGAGGTGGTGACGCTGCCGCACGTGAAACAAAGCTACAAGCGCTGACAAAAGGGATCCAGCGAGATGAAATTCACCGAAGAACATGAATGGCTGCGCGTCGAGGACGATCTTGTCGTGGTGGGCATCACCAGCCACGCCGCCGAGCAGCTTGGCGACGTGGTCTTCGTCGAGCTGCCCGAGGCCGGCACCACGGTCAGCAAGGATGACGAGGTGGTGGTGATCGAGTCGGTCAAGGCCGCCTCCGACATCCTCGCGCCCGTCGATGGCGAGATCGTCGAGGTCAACGAGGCGCTGGTCGACGATCCCGGCAAGGTCAACGAGGACCCGGAGGGCGACGCCTGGTTCTTCAAGCTCAAGATCGAGGATCTCTCGGTGCTCGACGAGCTGATGGACGAAGCCGCCTACAAGAAGTTCGTGGGCTGATGCCGCGCGCCAGCCGTCCTTCGCGACGGCTGGCACGGCTGCCCGAAAGACGAGATCCCGACCCCGTCCCTGCCATTGCGCGGGGCGGGCATGGTCGGATTTTGAGTATTTGAAACGTAGAGAAGCACAGCGGTGCGCCCTGTCCGCCGCGCTGCAAGAGGTGAGAGATGGCCTTCACGCCCACTGACTACCAGCCCTATGACTTTGCCAACCGCCGCCATATCGGCCCGTCGCCCGCCGAGATGGACGAAATGTTCGCGGCGCTGGGGGTGGCGGATCTCGACGCGCTGATCGCGCAGACCGTGCCGGAGGGCATCCGCCAGGCCGAGCCGCTCGATTTCGGCGCGCCGCTCTCGGAGCGCGAGATGCTCTGGCGCCTGCAGGAGGTGGCCGAGAAGAACAAGGTGCTGACCTCGCTGATCGGGCAGGGCTATCACAACACGATCACCCCGCCGGCGATCCAGCGCAACATCTTCGAAAATCCGGCCTGGTACACGGCGTATACGCCCTACCAGCCCGAGATCTCTCAGGGGCGGCTCGAGGCGCTGCTGAACTACCAGACCATGGTGTCGGACCTGACCGGGCTCGAGGTCGCCAACGCTTCGCTGCTCGACGAGGCCACCGCCTGCGCCGAGGCGATGACCATGGCCAAGCGGGTTGCCAAGTCGAAGGCCAATGCGTTCTTTGTCGATGAGAACTGCCATCCGCAGAACATCGCGGTGATCCAGACCCGCGCCGCGCCGCTGGGCATCGAGGTGATCGTCGGCGCGCCGGAAGCGCTCGAGGCCGACAAGGTCTTCGCCGCGATCTTCCAGTATCCCGGCACCCATGGCGGGCTGCGCGATTTTTCGGCCGAGATAGAGGCGCTGCACGAGGCCAAGGCCATCGGCATCGTTGCCGCCGACATCATGGCGCTGTGCCTCGTCAAGGAGCCGGGCGCGATGGGCGCCGATATCGCGGTGGGCTCGACCCAGCGCTTCGGCGTGCCGCTGGGCTATGGCGGCCCGCACGCCGCCTACATGGCCACCAAGGACGCCTACAAGCGCGCCATGCCGGGCCGCATCGTCGGCGTCTCGGTCGATGCGCTGGGCAACCGCGCCTACCGCCTCGCGCTGCAGACCCGCGAGCAGCATATCCGCCGCGAGAAGGCGACCTCGAATGTCTGCACGGCGCAGGCGCTTTTGGCGGTGATGGCCGGCTTTTACGCGGTGTTCCACGGGCCGAGCGGGCTCAAGGCCATTGCGCAGCGTATCCATCTCAAGACCGCGCGGCTTGCCAAGGGGCTCGAGGATGCGGGCTACGAGGTGCGGCCGGAGGCGTTCTTCGACACGCTGACCGTGGAGGTCGGGCTGCTGCAGAAAGGCATCCTGCAGGCGGCGGTGAAGGAGGGCATCAACCTGCGCCGCGTCGGCAAGACGAAGATCGGCATCACCCTCGACGAGGCCACCCGCCCGGCGCAGATCGAGGCGGTGTGGCGCGCCTTCGGCCTCGTGCGCAAGGATGAGGGGCAGGGTGACTATCGTCTGCCCGACGCGCTCTTGCGCCAGAGCGACTATCTCACCCACGACGTGTTTCACATGAACCGCGCCGAGACCGAGATGATGCGCTACATGCGCCGGCTGGCCGATCGCGACCTGGCGCTCGACCGGGCGATGATCCCGCTGGGCTCCTGCACCATGAAGCTCAACGCCGCCGCCGAGATGATGCCGGTGAGCTGGCGCGAGTTCGCCGAGCTGCACCCCTATGCGCCGGCCGATCAGGCCAAGGGCTACGCGGAGATGATCGCCGACCTGTCGCAAAAGCTCTGCGCCATCACCGGCTATGACGATTTTTCGATGCAGCCGAACTCGGGCGCACAGGGCGAGTATGCGGGCCTGCTGACCATCGCCTCGTGGCAGAGCGCGCGCGGCGAGGGCCAGCGCAATGTCTGCCTGATCCCGGTCAACGCCCATGGCACCAACCCGGCCTCGGCGCAGATGGTTGGCTGGAAGGTGGTGCCGGTGAAGTGTGACGATCTGGGCTCTATCGACCTCGCCGATTTCCGCGAGAAGGCGGAAAAGCACAGCGACACGCTGGCGGCCTGCATGATCACCTACCCCTCGACCCACGGGGTCTTCGAGGAGACGGTGAAGGAGGTCTGCGCCATCACCCACGAACATGGCGGGCAGGTCTATATCGACGGCGCCAACATGAACGCCATGGTGGGGCTGTCGCGGCCGGGCGATCTTGGCGGCGATGTCAGCCACCTCAACCTGCACAAGACCTTCTGCATCCCGCATGGCGGCGGCGGCCCCGGCATGGGTCCCATTGGCGTCAAGGCGCATCTGGTGCCGCACCTGCCGTCGGATCCGCTGAAAGGCGGCGTGGCGGGGCCGGTCTCGGCCGCGGCCTTCGGCTCGCCCTCGCTGCTGCCGATCTCCTGGGGCTACATCCTGATGATGGGCGGCGAGGGGCTGACGCAGGCAACGCGCGCGGCGATCCTCAACGCCAACTACATCGCGACGCGGCTCGAGGGCGCCTACGAGATCCTCTATACCGGGCCGCAGGGCCGGGTGGCGCATGAGTGCATCCTCGACGTGCGCCCGTTCGAGAAATCCGCCGGGGTCACTGTCGAGGACATCGCCAAGCGCCTCGTCGATTGCGGCTTCCACGCGCCGACGATGAGCTGGCCGGTGGCGGGCACATTGATGGTGGAGCCGACGGAATCGGAGACCAAGGCCGAGCTCGACCGGTTCTGCGACGCGCTGCTGGCGATCCGCGAGGAGATCCGCGACATCGAGGAAGGGCGCATCGACGCGGAGAACAACCCGCTGAAGCACGCGCCGCATACGATGGAGGATCTCGTGCGCGACTGGGATCGGCCCTATTCGCGCGAGCAGGGCTGCTTCCCGCCGGGGGCGTTCCGGGTCGACAAGTACTGGCCGCCGGTCAACCGGGTCGACAATGCCTATGGCGACCGGCATCTCGTCTGCACCTGCCCGCCGATGAGCGACTATGCCGAAGCCGCGGAGTAGGGTGTGAGAGCGCCGGAGTGAGGGGCCAGCCCCTCACACTCCCGGGGATATTTCGGGCCAGAAGATACAGGGGCCCCGCTCTTCGGATGGGAGGGCGGGGCTTTCTTGTTGGCTGCCCGTCGGGAGGCGCGTTTTCCTTGGCGGTGGTCTGGGGTGTCTGGTGCCGGAGCGAGGGGCCAGCCCCTCGCGCTCCCCGGGATATTTTCGGCCAGAAGAAGCAGGGGCGCCGGTCTCTGGTGGGGAGGGCGGGGTCAGGCTTCGGGCAGGTCGAGGAGGAAGGCGAAGGCGTCGCGGATGCGGCCCCAGGTGGCGGGGTCGGAGGCACAGAGCAGGTAGCCGTCGCGTTTGGCGGCGTTGTATTCGGAGCCGTCGAGCATGGCGACATGGCCGCCGGCGCATTGGCAGAGCAGGGCGCCCGCGGCGTGATCCCAGGGGGTGAGCCCGGCGGAGAGCACGAAATCGACGTTGCCCTGCGCCAGCATGCGCATCTCGTGCGCCGAGCAGCGCAGCGACAGCACGCGCTCGAAGCGCGGCAGGAGCGCCGCCATCTCGGCCTGTTTGTCCGAGGGCAGCATGTAAAGCGGCAGGTAGCCCTGCAGCGCCTCGACCGGGCCGCCGTCGGAAACCGACAGCGTGCGGCGCTTGCGGCGGGTCGGCATGACCAGCTCGGCCGGGCCGCCGGCCTCGCCCAGCACCACGTCGTCCATGACGGGGTCGTAGATCAGGCCGAAGACCGGGGTGCCGAAGCGCAGGGCCGAGACGATGACGCCGAAGGTTGTCAGGCCGTGGGCGTAGTTCCAGGTGCCGTCGACCGGATCGATGGTGAAGGCGAGCTCGGCGCCGGCCACCTTGTCGAGCACCTCGGGGTGGGCGGAGACGTTCTCTTCGCCGACGATCAGGGCGTTGGGGAACATCGCCAGAAGGCCGCGGGCGATCATCGCCTCGGCGGCGCGGTCGGCCTCGGTCACCAGGTCCTGGCGGTTCTTCTTCTGGTCGATCTCGCCGCTTTCGAGGTTGCGGAAGCGGGGCAGGATCTCGGCCCGGGCGGCGCGGCGCACGAGGTTGAGGATCGCGCTGCGCTGCGCCTTGCTCAGGGTCGAGACCGGCATCGGGAGGGTGTCGCTCATCGCTCGGGTCCTTGGTCAGCCAGGGTTCGTGTCAGGCTTTGCCAGCGGTTGCGCCGGGGTGCAAGGCGGCCTATTCGCGCGCCCGCAGCACCCGGGCTGGACGGGCGGAAAGTGGCCGCCAAGCGAAGCCGAGCCCGGCCAGCAGCGTGGCGACCACGCCGCCGGCGATGATGCCGAGCGCCGAGGGCCACATCACCGCGAAATCGGTCTCCATGATGAAATGGCTGATGGCCCAGCCGCCGAGGATGCCGGCGCCGAGCGCCACCACCCCAGCCCCTGCGCCCAGAAGCGCCGAGCGCAGGGCGAAGCTCTGCAGGATGCGGGCGCGGCTGGCGCCCAGCGTCTTGAGCACCGCCGCCTCGTAGGTGCGCGCGCCCTCTCCCGCCGCCGCCGCGCCGATCAGCACGAGGAAGCCGGTGAGCAGCGTCGCCGCGGCGCCCCAGCGGATGGCGCTGCCGACGCCTTCGAGCAACTCGGCCACCCGGTCGATGGCGTCCTTCACGCGGATCGCGGTGATGTTGGGATAGGCGGAGGCGAGATCGCGCAGGATCTGGGCCTCGGCCTCGGGCTCGGCATAGACCGTCGAGATGAAGGTGTGCGGCGCGCCCTGCAGGGCGGCTGGGTTCAGTGTCATGACAAAGCCGATGCCGGCGGTGGAGAAATCCACGTCGCGGAAGCTGGTGATGGTGGCGGTGATGTCGCGGCCGAGCACGTTGAAGGTGATCTCGTCGCCAAGGGAAAGGCCGATCTCCTCGGCCTCCTCGCGGGCGAAGCTGATCTGCGGCGGGCCGTCATAGCCCTCGGGCCACCATTCGCCTTCGGTGATGATGGTGCGCCCGTCCGGTTGCGCGGCGTAGGTGATGCCGCGGTCGCCGCGCACCACCCAGTGATCGCCGGCCACCTGTTGCGCATCCACGCCGTTGATCTCGGTGATCACGCCGCGCAGCATCGGCGCGGTGTCGATGCGGCTCACGGCGGCGTCGCCTTCGAGACGCTCGAGATAGCCGTCGATCTGGTTCGGCTGGATATCGACGAAGAAATAGGAGGGCGCGATCTCGGGCAGGTCGCGGTTGATCGCGGCGCGCAGGTTGCCATCGATCTGGCCGATGGCGGCGAGCACCGACAGGCCCAGCCCCAGAGACAGCACCACCGAGGCCGCGGTCTCGCGCGGGCCGCCGATGGCGCCGAGCGCCCGGTC
>NZ_JBYNAH010000322.1:0-3832 GCF_059781815.1 Salipiger sp.
CATTGACATCACGTCGATCCGTCTCTGGATCCGCCATTTGTCAACATGACCTAGAAGCACTCTATAAGCAAGCCATCTCCCGCCCGCTATCGAACGACGAACTGGTCAAACTACAACGCGTCGTTTCGTAAGGGGGTGCCCTGCTGATTTGGATCTCAGCGCCCCGGACTATTCCTAAGCAGCCTTTCTGCGCGCTCTACGTCGATGTAGGATTCCGAGCGCTCTCTCCAACTGCGTGTTTCACGGCACATCAGACCATCTTCTCGACGTCGCCGTCCCAGACGTCGAGTAGGAGTCCGAGCATATCGCCGTAGTTGCGACGCTCGGTCTGGCAGATCGCCTTGAAGCGCTCGACGACCGCGCCGGGCGCGCGGATGTTGAGTTGCAGCTCCTGCACCGGCGAGGCGGATGCCGCGAGCACGGACCACGTCTCCGGCATATACTCCGACATCGCGACACGGGTCAGCGCCAGCGGGTCGATGCCGGTGGCGGCGGCGAAGGCCGGGATCCTCTCGATCGGCATGCGCATCTCGCCGGATTTCAGCATGGAGATCACGTTGCCGCGCTCGAGACCCATCGCGGTGGCGATCTCCCGCAAAGTCTTGCTGCTCGCCTCGACGGCATCGGTGATCATGCGGGCGGTGGGGCTGGTGGCCATTCCGAACCTCTTCATCTCGTTGATTTCGCGTTGATGATAAAAGGCGTGGGGCGGGTCCTTGTCGGGGCGTGGTTGACGGAGGTCCTAGGTAGGGTGGGGGTATCCTTGTGGGGCATGCCGGGTCTCGGTCACAGGTCGGCGCGGAGCCTTGGACTTTGATGTCTTGGAGCCGAGTGTCGAGCCGCGGTGCCCTTGTGGGGGCGTCTGGGTATGGGGGGACCTCCTGCGGGATCTCAAGCTCCCGGTGAATCATCACAGTGAACGACATGCTTAAGTCAGCGAAGAACATGTCATTGTCGGGATCGCGGATCGGTCTCTGTCCAGCCACTGACCCGAGATCCGGTGAAGCAACGAGCGGAGGTTCAGGTCTGCTGCGCGACTCCCAATATGATTGACCCAAGGTGAGGTGTTCGTGATACGCTCCAGGTTATCTCTCGGGGGAGGGCAGAGATGGCACAGGTGCTCGTCTACAAGGCTTACCATGAGCGGTTCGGAGGTGAGCGAACATATGGCTGGCTTCTCGGCACCGACTACACGTTTGAGATTTCTCCGACCTCTCACCCAGATGCGAACTATATCGACGACGACTATTCGGTTGGGTATGCCCAGCTCGGACCGAATGCGTTCGCGACGCAGGCCAGATACGACGAGCCGGATTCCTTCATTAACACCAATCGGCTCGTGGTTTCCTCTGGAGACGGCTTCCAATACTACCTTACGGACGATACCGGGACAGATCTCTACGCACCGACCCGTCTGACGTCTTTCGGAGACGAGGTTATCTTCCTAGCCACCAGCGAGCGCGCAGACACCGATCTTGCCGGCGGCGAAGCTCTCATGGTCACCGACGGCATGTCGGCGCCGCGCCTCTTGGTCGACGTCCCCGTCGACGCGTTCTGGCGCGTCGGAAACGAGATCTGGGCTCGCGAAACCCGCTATGGCGACAATGACGGGGATCTCTACCGCATCACGGGCGATTTCGATGTAGGCCTGGCCTACGACTGGGACGGCAGCGACAATTCGATTCGCACCTACGAAGTGTTCGAGATCGGAGGGGACATCTACCTGTTCGGCGAAGAAGGCTCTCACCATGAGTTCTACAAGCACGACGCGGACACCGGGAGCTTTCAGAACCTCAATATCGTGAACTACCAGACCACGTTCCTGGGGCACACCTCTGACCAGTTCTTCTACTGGGACGACCGGGAGATCGCCAGTGAAGACCGTGGCATAGAACTCTGGGCCTCTGACGGCGTCACGGCACATATCGTGCAAGACATCTTCCCCGGCGAGGGCAGCGGCTATCCGGGGGACGATCTGGCGGCGCTGCAGGCCGTCTCGGGCGACCGTCTGTTCTTCTGGGCCCGGCGGGATGCATCGCTCGACTATGCCGAGCTCTTCGTGACCGATGGCACGGCGAGCGGAACCTTGCAGCTGACGGGAACGGGAACACCGCATGGCCCAGTTTCGGGCTTCAGCAGCTATTGGGACATTGTCGCCCTCGACGAAGGCCGGGTGCTCTTCGTCGCTGAGGGGGCCGAGGGAACCGAGCTTCACATCAGTGACGGCACTCGGGAGGGAACAAGACTGGTCGCGGATCTTGCACCCGGGATCGAGGACGCAAATCCGAACATCCTCGAAGTTTCCGGGGGCATGGCCTTCTTTACGATCGGCTATGGAACCGACCGCTACCGCATCTGGGTGACTGACGGCACAGAGGTGGGGACCTACCCGCTCGATGACGTTCGGGCGTCAGGAAAAGGCATCAGACCCGCGATGGCAGAGGTCATCGAGCTCGACATCGGTAATCTTCCCGGCCGTGTTTTCGAGGGGACCGATGCGCCCGAGAGGCTCAGTGGCGCCATCACAAAGGATCTGATCTCCGGCCTCGGTGGAGACGACACTGCTTTCGGCAATGCCGGCGGCGATGTGCTCAATGGTGGTCCGGGAAGCGATCTGCTCTTCGGCGAGGCGTTCGACGCGGCCTACGCGCCGGCGCTCGCGGCAACGGTGTTCCGGCTCTATCAGGCGACGCTCGATCGGACGCCGGATGCGAGCGGTCTTGGCAACTGGACCGAACGGCTGTTCACCGGCGAGCAGAGCTTGCTGCAGGTGATCAGCGGTTTCGTCAACAGCCCCGAGTTTCGGGCCACCTATGGTTCGCTTGACAATAAGGCCTTCGTCACGCTGCTCTATCAAAACGTGTTGGACCGTGAGCCAGACGCGACTGGGTTGGCCAACTGGACCCAGCGGCTCGACGACGGCATGAGTCGTGCCGAGGTGGTGCTGGGCTTCTCGCAGAGCCCGGAATTCGTGGTCGACACCGCCGCTGACGCCCGCGCCTTCACGACGAGTAGTTCACAAGCCGGCTGGGGCGACGACGTGTTCCGGCTCTATCAGGCTACGCTCGACCGCGCACCCGATGTCCAGGGCTTCACCAACTGGTCGGGTCGGCTGGCCGATGGCATGGAGCTCTCGGCGGTGTCGGCGAGTTTCGTCAACAGCCCCGAGTTTCAGGCGACCTACGGTGCGCTCGACAACGAGGCTTTCGTCACGCTACTTTATCAGAACGTGTTGGGCCGCGAGCCCGACGCCACGGGCTTGGCCAACTGGACCCAGCGGCTCGACGACGGCATGAGCCGGGCCGAGGTTGTGCTGGGCTTCTCGCAGAGCCCGGAATTCGTGGCCGGCACGGCGGACGATCTCAAGGGCTGGATGCGCGGGCTCGATCACGGCACCGGCACGCTGGCGCAGGATCTGCTGCTCCCGGGCACCGGCGACAACGTTGTGGCGGGAGGCCTCTATGCCGACGAGTTCCGCTTCGCACAGGCCGACGGCGGCAGTCATGTGGTGCTGGACCTCGAACCATGGGACTACGTGTCTTTGCAGGGCTTTGGATACGCCGGTGCCGATGCGGCGCTGGCTCATATGATCCAGTCCGGCACCGACGTCCTCTTCGCCGATCAGGGCGTCGAGATCACCTTCTCCAACACCCAGCTTGCGGCGGTAGAGCCCGACATGATCCTCACCTGATGATCGAAGGACGGAGGGGGGATTTCTGGAGCGCGGTCAAACATGACAGCGCCTTTGTCATTCTGATCGGCTGAAACAGACTGATGGGCGGAAACACAACAAAATCAGTTAATTTGGTGCGGTCCGCAAATCGGCCGCTGA
>NZ_JBYNAH010000323.1:0-3828 GCF_059781815.1 Salipiger sp.
CGTGGGGTTATCTCATTCCCGAGGACCTGTATATACAGGTGGGCGTCAGGTAACCGGACCAGGGCCCGGACAGAGCCAACTCCCTCGGAATTGCTTAAGGCCACCGGAATGCAACCATGCACGAGAAGGGCAGAACCCGCCTGACCGCGAGATAGTCGCGCGACGTGGTTTCGGCAAGGGCCTGCGGCGAAATCAGCCCTCGCCGGCCGTCACGAAATTGTAACGCTCCAGCTCCTCGGGCAGCAGGATGTAGATCTCGTCCGACGGCGTGGTCAGCGCATGGCTCATCACCAGCGGGTCGATCCCCATCTGCTCGAGATAGATCATCACCTCGCCCTGCCCGCGCTGGATATCCTCGACCGCCACGAAGGCCGGCAGGATCGTGCTCTTGCCGAAGTAATGCTGGTGCACGCCGACCGAGGCGCCCTCCTCGATCTCGCGGGTCGCGCCGCCCGCCAACAGGTAGGGACAGGCCGAGTAGCAGATCTCGCCACGCAGCATCCTGGTGCCGATGCCCGCCTCGCGCAGGTGCCGGCCCAGCTCGAGCGCATCGCCCACCGAGCCGCCGGGGCTTTGCAGCACCAACGTCTCGACCGCAGGCTCGGCCGCCTCGATCAGACCGATCAGCCGCGCCCCGTCGCCCGGCGCGATGGCGCCCTCGAGCCGCCATCCGCCGCCCGTGCCGATCTCGGTCAGCGTGAGCCGTTCGGGCAGCTCGCCCGCATCGCGCGCCGGATCGAGCGGCGGGCGCTGGCGCGAGGGCTCGAAGACCCGGCGCTGGTCGCCCGGGCGCACCGGCTCGGAGAGACGCGGCGCGGCGGGGGCCATGCTGGGCAGGCGAAAGCCGTTGGCCCGCATGTCGCCGACGACAAGAAACGCCCCGATGGTGATCTGGAAAGCGAGGATGCCGGTCAGCACCCGCCCAACAGTGATCCCCCGCATCAGCTGCCAGCGCCCTTAATCCGCGCGACATCCGCATCGGGCCGCGGGGTCGACGGCTCGGGCGCTGCCTCGGGCTCCGGTGCCGAAAGCGGACGCGCGGTGCTCTCGGGCGGCGCTTCGGTGGCCTCGGGCGCGCTGTTGCGCACCTCGGGCATCCGCGCCATGTCGGTTTCCACGTCGCGCAGCGCCGCCAGCGCCGAACGCAGCTCGCTCAGCGTCATGGTGTCCTCGATCGCAGCATCCTCGCGGTTCTCGCGGATCGCCGCCTGCGTCACCGCAAGGATCAGCACCAGCACCGCCGGCAGCAGGTCGATGGCGATGGCGCCGGCCCAGGAGGGCACGAAGTTGCGCGCGTAGAGGATCACCGCGTCTGCCGCCGAGACCGGCGTGTAGGTCACCTCCGCCGCGGGTGTCATCGCCATGACCTCGCGCGCCGCCTGCTCCAGCGTCGCCGCGCGGCTGGCCAGCGCCTCGAGCACGGAGTCGATGGTGGCGGTCTGGTTGCCGCGGATCTCCTCGGTGCTGCCGTCAAGCTCGGGCAGCACCACCGAGGCCGCCAGATCCTGCGCCGCGCGTTCGACCAGCGGCGCCACCGAAAGCTGCCGCAGCTGCGCGATCAGCCCCTGCAACTGCACCGCCGCCTCGGAAAACTCCACCGAGCGCGCCTCGACCGGGCCCGGCTCCACCGTCAGCGCCCGCATCCGCGACAGGATCGCGTTGCCCTCGCTGAAGGCCTGCTGCACCAGAGGCGTCTGCCCGGCGATCTGGGTCTCGAGCGCCGACAGCTCCGCCGCCTTCTGCCGCAGCACCCGGAACACCGCACCACGGCCCGCGAGGCCGGAAAGCGTGCCCTGCGCCTCCTGCTCGGAGAGATCCTCGAAGCTCTGCCGCACCCGCGACACGTCGCGCTCGAGCGCCTGCGCCGAGAGCGCGATCTCGTGGGTGCGCTCGAGCGAGGCCTGATAATCCTGCACCGTCTTGGCGAGGTGCTGCTCGATCGCCGCCGAACCCGCCAGCGCCGCGGCGTTGAGCCAGGATGACATGGCGACGATGGCAAGGCTGCCGAGCCCCATCGCGCCCAAGAGACCGATCCGCGCCCGCGCCGTGCGGACCGCCGGGAACAGCCGCATCAGGTAGGACCAGAACACGAAGATCCCCACCGAGACGGCGACCGAATAGGCGATGGCGGCAAACACCGTCATCGCGCCATTGTCGTCGAGCAGCGACGAGACACCGAGATAGGTGTAGATCCCCGAGGCCACGGCCAGAACGCCGAGCGCAGTGCCGGAGAAGGTGTCGAGCCAGTTCAGATGATCCTGCAATTCGCGGGCATGGCGCACGCGCCGCGCCTGGTGGCGGGGCATGCCGGTCTCGTCGTCCAGTCTCTGGTCACTCATCCGCAACTCTCCCGAAAGCACATTTCACTCAAGTTAGGGGCTTCCCGCGCTCAAGGAAGAGTGAGGCGGCGGATGGTTGCCTTTGTTCACGGATTGTTCATACTTGCGTCATGACCCTACAGACCGATCCCGTCCTGATGCCCGGCCAGCTTCTGGCCCGCGGCGTGTGCCGTCACCTCTCGGGCGCGCATGGCTTTGCCGTGGTCGAGGAGTTCGTGCCCGAGCGCGGCAAGCGGGTCGACGTGATGGCGCTGGGGCCGAAGGGCGAGATCTGGGTGATCGAGTGCAAGAGCAGCCGCGCCGATTTCATGTCGGACGGCAAGTGGCAGGGCTATCTCGACTGGTGCGACCGTTATTTCTGGGCGGTGGACGAGGCCTTCCCGACAGACCTGCTGCCAGAGGGCACCGGGCTGATCATCGCCGATGCCTATGATGCCGAGATCCTGCGCATGGGCCCGGAGAGCAAGCTTGCCGGCGCGCGGCGCAACGCGCTCATCCGGCGCTTTGCGATCCATGCAGCAAGGCGGCTGCAGGCGCTGCGGGATCCCGGCGCGATGCTGGATGGCTGGGTCGGCTAGACCGGCCGCTTTTCAGAGGCTTACCGGCGGCCCTTCATCTTGCGGGCGGCGGCGGCGGCCGCGCGGATCTCTTCCGCGATCTCCTCGGCCTCTTCGGGTTCGAAATCCATCGGGATCTCGAACTCGCCCGCGGCCACGAACAGCCGGACCATGGCCTGATCCGTCGGACCGATCTGCAGGTTGGCTTCGATGTCGCGTTCGGTGTTGATACCCATGGCCTCGCCCTCGTCTGGCCGCCCGGATGGCTGCGGCATTCAAGCGAAGTAGCCCCGGCGGGCTTGATTTGCAAGCCGTGCGGTGGAAGCGTGCCGCCATGACCACGCCCCGGATCACCGCCTATACCGCCGCCGACCATGACTGGCTGGTCGAGGCCCATGGCCGGCTCTATGCCGCCGAGAACGGCTTCGACGCCAGCTTCCCGGTGCTGGTCGACGAGATCCTGACCGTGTTCGAGGCGGATCACGACCCTTCTTGCGAGCGCGCCTGGATCCTGCGCGACGGCGCGCGCCGCCTTGGCAGCATCTTCTGTGTGCGAGAGGATGACAGCACCGCGCGGCTGCGCCTGTTCCTGCTCGAGCCCGAGGCGCGTGGCAGTGGCCAGGGCCGCCGCCTGCTCGAGACCTGCATGGGCTTCGCCCGCGATCACGGCTACGACCGCCTGGTGCTCGGCACCCATGAGAGCCACCGCGCGGCCTGCGCGCTTTACGCCCGCAACGGCTTTGCCTGCACGCGCTCGACACCGATCACCAACTACGGTCAGGAGCTGATCGAGCAGGTCTGGGAACGCGCGCTCTGATCGCCGAAAGAAGCCCCGGATTTTGACTTGCAATCCTCCGGAGCCGACGGTATCTCCCCCCAACGTGCCGCCTTAGCTCAGTAGGTTAGAGCGCTTGATTGTGGATCAAGAGGTC
>NZ_JBYNAH010000028.1:0-30468 GCF_059781815.1 Salipiger sp.
CCTCCGAGGCGCGCGAGGCCCGCGCCCGGGCCGAGGCCAGGGTCGAGGCGGCGCGCGAGACGGTGGATTACGCCGCCGAGCGCATCGAGGACGAGCAGGAGACCACGCCGTCGAAGCTGCTCGACCGGCTCGAGGCCAACCCCGACGAGATGCCGCCCTCCGACCAGATCGAGGCCGAGGTCAACCGCCTCAAGCGCCAGCGAGATTCGCTGGGCGCGGTGAACCTGCGCGCCGAGGAAGACGCCAAGGAGGTGCGCGAGGAGCACGACCAGCTGGTCTCCGAGAAGCAGGATCTCGAGGAGGCGATCAAGACGCTACGCGCGGGCATCGCCTCGCTGAACCGCGAGGGGCGCGAGCGCCTGCTGACCGCGTTCGAGCAGGTCAACAGCAACTTCTCGCTGCTCTTCACCCACCTGTTCAACGGCGGCGAGGCCAACCTGGTGATGGTCGAGAGCGACGATCCGCTCGAGGCCGGGCTCGAGATCATGTGCCAGCCGCCGGGCAAGAAGCTCTCGACCCTGTCGCTGCTCTCGGGCGGCGAGCAGACGCTGACAGCGCTGGCGCTGATCTTCGCAGTGTTCCTCGCCAACCCGGCGCCGATCTGCGTGCTCGACGAGGTCGACGCGCCGCTTGACGACGCCAACGTCACCCGCTTCTGCGACCTGCTCGACGAGATGTGCCGCCGCACCGACACCCGCTTCCTGATCATCACCCACCACGCGGTGACCATGGCGCGCATGGACCGGCTGTTCGGCGTCACCATGCAGGAACAGGGCGTCTCGCAGCTGGTCTCGGTGGATCTCAAGAAGGCAGAGCGCATGGTCGCCTGACCGCGCCCTTGCCAATGATCACCGCTGCCCCACGGGCCGGCCTGCCTCCGGCGGGAGTATTTTGACGAAGAGAAGCCAGGGGCGCAGCGCTCATGTCTTCTTTGGTTCAAAAATACCTCGGGGGTGAATTGGCCGCAGGCCAAGAGGGGGCAGCGCCCCCTTATCCCTCTGCCACCAGGCGCTAGCCGTCGGCGATCTTGTGGCGGCGCCGCACGCTGTCCGGACGCCCGGGAAGCGCGAGGCGGGCGTCGTTGCGGGCCTGCCGCGACACCACCTTGCCCTTGGAGATCACGCAGAGCCGGTCGGGCCTGAGCCGCAGGGCCTCGATGCTCGAGCCGGCATCCAGCACCACCAGCGAAGCTATCTTGCCACTGGCCAGCCCGTAGTCGTCCAGATGCATGATCTTCGCGTTCTCTTCCGTCACCATGGTGAAGCAGCGCGCCATCTCCTGCGGTGAGGTCATCTGCGCCACGTGCAGCCCCATGAAGGCCACGTCGAGCATGTCGGCGGTGCCGAGCGAATACCACGGGTCGCGCACACAATCCTGCCCCCAGCCCACGGTGATGCCATGCGCCTGCATCTCCTTCACCCGGGTCAGGCCGCGGCGCTTGGGGTAGGTGTCGTGGCGGCCCTGCAGGGTGATGTTGATCAGCGGGTTGGGGATCGCGGCGATCCCGGCCTCGGCGATCAGCGGCAGCAGCTTCGAGACGTAGTAATTGTCCATCGAGTGCATCGAGGTCAGGTGAGAGCCGGCCACGCGGCCCTGCAGACCGAGGCGCTGGGTCTCATAGGCCAGCGCCTCGATATGGCGCGACATCGGGTCGTCGGTCTCGTCGCAATGCAGGTCGACCAGCAGGCCGCGCGCGGCGGCGATCTCGCAGAGCTCGCGGACCGAGGCGGCGCCGTCGGACATGGTGCGCTCGAAATGCGGGATGCCGCCGACCACGTCGACCCCCATGTCGAGCGCGCGCAGGGTGTTGGCCTTCGCTGTCGGGTCGCGGTAGAAGCCGTCCTGCGGGAAGGCCACGAGCTGTAGGTCGAGATAAGGCTTCACGACCTCGCGCACGTGCAGCAGCGCCTCGACGCCCTTGAGCGCGTCGTCGCAGGTGTCGACATGGCTGCGCACCGCCAAAAGCCCCATGCTCACCGCCCAGTCGCAATATTCCAGTGCGCGCGACACCATCTCGTCGACCGTGGCGATCTGCTTGAGCTCGCCCCAGAGCGAAATGCCCTCGAGCAGGGTGCCGGAGGCGTTGATCCGCGGCGTGCCATAGCTCAGCGTCGCATCCATGTGGAAATGCGGATCGACGAAGGGCGGCGAGACCAGATCGCCCGCGGCGTCGATCACCTCGCCCGCTTCCGCGCCGGTCAGGTCGCCAATGGCGGCGATGCGGTCGCCGGTGATGCCGATGTCCTTGACGGTGCCGTCGGGCAGGGTGCCGCCGGTGACGAGGATGTCGAAGCTGGCCATCTTAGCGCTCTCCGCGGTTGAAGGGGGTCATCAGGGCGGCGGGCACCTGGGCGCGCCGCGACATCAGGATCAGGGCGAGGATCGACAGCAGGTAGGGGATCATCAGGAACACCTGGTAGGGCACCACCTGTCCCATGCCGGTCTGCTGCAGGCGCACCTGCAGCGCGTCGAACCCGGCGAAGAGCAGCGCGCCCAGCAGCGCTTTACCGGGCTTCCACGCGCCGAACACCACCAGCGCGATGCAGATCCAGCCGCGCCCGTTGACCATCTCGAAGAAGAAGGACGAGAAGGCCGACATGGTCAGAAAGGCGCCGCCCACCGCCATCAGGCCCGAGCCCACGATCACCGCGCCCATGCGGATCGCCGCCACCGAGAGGCCCTGGGCCTCGACCGCGTGGGGGTTCTCTCCGGCGGCGCGCAGGGCGAGGCCGAGCGGCGTGCGGTAGAGCACCAGCGCCACGATCGCGACGCAGGCGAAGGCGGCCCAGGTCAGCGCGGTCTGGGAAAACAGCGCCTGGCCAAGCCAGGGTAGGTCCGAGAGGCCCGGGATGTGCAGGGTCTGGAAGGGCTCGATGCGCGGCGGGTTGGTGACTTCGGGCAGCGCCAGCCGGTAGGCGTAGTAGGCCGAGGCGGTGGCCAAGAGCGTGATGCCGAGGCCCACCACGTGCTGCGACAGGCCGAAGGGCACGGTGAGCACGCCATGCAGCGCTCCGAAGGCCATGCCCGCGAGCATCGCCACGGCGACGCCGGTCCAGAGGCCGCCGCCCGCGTAGACCGTCATCCAGCCGGCGAAGGCGCCGATCACCATGATGCCCTCGATGCCGAGGTTGAGCACGCCGGCGCGCTCGCAGATCAACTCGCCCATGGTGGCGAAGATCAGCGGCGAGGCGATGCGCAGCACCGCGGCCCAGAAGCTGGCGGAGATCAGGATATCGACGATCTCGGTCATCCGCGCACCACCCGGTATCGTGTCAGAAGGATTGCCAGCACCATGAAGAGCAGCGCCGCGGCGAGCAGGATGTCGGCAATGTAGGTCGGCACCTCGGCGGCGCGTGACATGCTGTCGGCGCCGACGAAGATGCCCGCGACGAAGAGCGCCGAGACCACCACGCCAAGCGGGTGCAGCAGCGCCAGCATGGCGACGATGATGCCGGTATATCCGAAATCGGGCGAGAGGTCGGAGGTCAGGTTGCCCTTGAGGCCGGCGACCTCGGAGAAGCCTGCAAGCGCCGCAAGCCCGCCGGAGATCAGTGCCGTCTTCACCAGCACCCGGCCCACCGGGATGCCGGCGAAGCGCGCCGCCTGCGGGTTCTGGCCGACGGCGCGGATCTCGTAGCCCAGCGTGGTGCGGGTCTGCATCACCCAGACACCGGCGGCGCAGATCAGCGCCAGCGCAAAGCCCCAGTGCAGCCGCAGCCCCTCGACGATGCGCGGCAGGCGGGCATCGCGGGGCAGGGCGGGGGATTTTGGCCAGCCCATGCCCATCGGGTCCTTGAGCGGGCCCTCAAGCAGGTAGGAGATGAACAGCGCCATGATGAAATTCAGAAGGAGCGTGGTGACCACCTCGTCGACCCCGAGCCGTGTCTTCAGGAGCACCGGTCCGAGCAGAACCAGCGCGCCGGCCACGATGGCGCCGAGCGCCATCAGCGGGATCGCGAGCGGGCCGGGAAGGCCGAGCTGGGTGCCGATCACCACGGTCATCAGCGCGCCGGCATAGAGCTGCGCCTCGGCGCCGATGTTCCACAGCCGGGCGCGGAAGGCGACGGCCACGGCGAGACCGGTGAAGATCAGCGGCGTGGCGCGGTTGAGCGTCTCGAGCGTGGCGAATTTCGAGCCCACGGCGCCCTTGACGATGAGGCCGAAGGTCTCGAGCGGGTTGGCGCCGGCGACGGCGGCGAGGCCTGCGGCCAGCGCGATGGTCGCCAGGATGGCGAGCGCCGGCAGGCCCAGCGTGCGGGCATGGGAGGGGGCGGCGATGGGGTCTAGTCGCATCATGGGTGCACCTGGCGGAGAGGGCGGTTCGGGGGCGCTGCCCCCGGACCCCCGGGATATTTCTGGCCAGAAGAAGACAGGGGCGTCGGTCTGGGGAGGGAGAGGTCAGGCGGCATGGTCGAAGCCCTGGCCGGCCATCCACTGGCCGAGCTCGGCCGGGGTCTTTTCGCCGCGGGCGAACTCGGGCGAGAGCCGGCCGCCGGAGATCACCCGGATCACGTCGGAGAGGGTGAGGATCTCGTCGAGATCCTCGGAGATCAGCAGCACCGCGGCACCGGCGTCGCGGGCGGCGATGAGCTGCTCCTGGACATAGGTCACGGCGCCGATGTCGAGCCCGCGCACCGGCTGGTTGGCAAGGATGATGCGCGGCGCGGCCTCGAGCACGCGGCCCAGGATGAGCTTTTGCATGTTGCCGCCGGAGAGCAGGCGGATGCGGGCCTCAGGGCCGGGGCAGCGCACGTCGTATTTGGCGATGATGGCCTCGGTCGTGCGGCGGGCGGCGGCCCAGTCCATCCAGCCGGCGCGGGCGTTGGGGCCGTCGCGGTAGCTCTCGAGGACAGCGTTCTCGGTGAGGCTGAAGTCGGCCACCGTGCCGGTGCGGTGGCGGTCCTCGGGGATGCGGCCGATGCCAGAGCCGAGGGCGCTCCGCGGGCTCCAGCCGGAGACCGGGTTGCCGGCGATCTCGAGCGTGCCGGAGGTGGGGGAGGCGAGGCCGGATATCAGGTCGGCGAGCGCGCCCTGGCCATTGCCGGAGACCCCGGCGAGCCCGAGGATCTGACCGGCCTTGAGCTCGAGATCGACCGCCCTGAGCCCGGGCCGGTTGCCCTGCGGCGCGGTGCTTACGCCATCGAGGCGCATCAGAACGGCGCCGGGGCGGGCCTCTGCGGGGGCGGGGGCGGCGATCTCGGCGCCGACCATCAAGGTCGCGAGCTGGTGGCGATCGGTGTCTTGGGTGGCGGTCTCGCCCACGAGTCTGCCGTGGCGCAGCACCAGAACGCGCGAGGAGATCGCCATGACCTCGTGCAGCTTGTGCGAGATGAAGATCACCGACAGCCCCTGCGCCACCATCTTGCGCAGGGTGAGGAAGAGCGCGTCGGCCTCCTGCGGGGTCAGCACCGCAGTGGGCTCGTCGAGGATCAGGATCCGGGCGTCGCGGTAGAGCGCCTTGAGGATCTCGACCCGCTGACGCTCGCCCACCGAGAGCTCGGCCACGCGGGCGTCGGGATCGACCACGAGCCCGAAATCTTCGGCCAGCGCCTGCAGCTTGCGCCGCGCCGCCTGCTTTCCGAGCCCGGGAGACCAGAGCGATCCGGTGCCAAGCAGCACGTTCTCGAGCACGGTCATGTTGTCGGCGAGGGTGAAATGCTGGTGCACCATTCCGACGCCGGCGGCCAGCGCCGCGCCGGGCTGGCCGGGGGGCAGGGCCTGGCCGAACACCTCGACCGTGCCCTCGTCGGCGGTGTAATGGCCGAAGAGGATGTTCATCAGCGTGGTCTTGCCGGCCCCGTTCTCACCCAGCAGCGCCACGACCTCGCCCTTCGCCAGCGAGAAGCTGATCGCGTCATTGGCGGTGAGCGCGCCGAAGCGCTTGGTGATGCCGGAGAGGCGCAGGACGGTCTCGCCCTGCGCCGTGTCTTGGTCTGTCATCAGGAGGAGGTGGGCTCGCTGTCGTCGATCTCGACGGTGAACTCACCGGCCTTGATGGCGGCCTCCCGTTCGGCCACCAGATCGAGCGCTTCCTGCGGGACCTTGCCCTCGAACGTGCCAAGCGGCGCCAGCGAGCAGCCGCCTTCCTTCATGAAGCTGTAGACGCCGTAATTGTCGGCCTCGAAGCTGCCCTCGGCCACCTTGGCGAGGGCGGCCTGCAGGGTCGGCTCGAAATGCCACAGCGCCGAGGCGGCGACGGTGTCGGGATAGTCGGCCTGGGTGTCGATGACGTTGCCGATGGCGAGGATGCCCTTCTCCTGCGCCGCGTCGGAGACCCCGAAGCGCTCGGCGTAGAGCATGTCGGCGCCGTTCTCGATCATCGCAAAAGCGGTTTCCTTGGCCTTGGGCGGATCGAACCAGGAGCCGATGAAGCTGACCTGGAAGCTGGCGTCGGGCTTCATCTCCTTCACGCCCGCCATGAAGGCGTGCATCAGCCGGTTGACCTCGGGGATCGGGAAGCCGCCGACCATGCCGATATTGCCGGTCTCGGTCAGCGCGCCGGCGATGATGCCCGAGAGGTACGAGGCGTCCTGGATGTAGTTGTCGAACACCGCGAGGTTCGGGTAGGCCGGATCGGGCATGAAGGACGAGCCCATCAGGAAGGCGGTGTCGGGGTAGTCGAGCACCACCTCGCGGGCCTCCTGCTCGACGCCGAAGATCTCGCCGATGATGAGCTTGGCGCCGGCCTCGGCATATTCGCGCATGACGCGCGGATAGTCGGTGTTGGCGGTGTTTTCCGAGAAGCTGTAGGTGATCTGGCCGGCCTCTTTCGCGGCCTCGGCGGCGATGTGGATGCGGCTCACCCATTGCTGCTCCACCGGTACGGTGTAGATCCCGGCGACCGCGATCGGCTCCTGCGCCAGCAGGCGCGAGGGCAGGGCGCCGGCGCCCGCGGCGGCGGCGAAACCGGCCGTGCCCATGAGCATGCGGCGGCGGCTGAACTGGGTGAGAAGCGTGCGTCTGTCGGTCATGAGGCCCCCTGGCTTTGGTCTAAAATTTGACCAGACGGTAAGCGTTTCGGCAGAGGCTGGCAAAGGAAGAAGCGTCGCACGCGGCGCAAACCGCATGCCGGGTAATCATTCGCGTCGGGTGGTGCCCGCCAAACGGGCAGTCAGCCGCGCGCCCCTATCCGATGGCGTGGCGCCAGCTCGCGGAATAGGCGCCGGTGACGTGATGCTCGAGCTGGCGCTCGATATCGCCCAGCAGGCTCGAGGCGCCGAAGCGGAAGAGATCCGGGCGCAGCCAGCGGTCGCCCAGCTCTTCCTTGACCAGCGCGAGGTAGGTGATCGCGTCCTTGGCCTTGGAGATGCCACCGGCGGGCTTGTAGCCGACGCGGTAGCCGGTCTCCTCGTAATAGTCGCGGATCGCGCGCATCATCACCAGGCTTACCGGCAGGGTGGCGTTGACGCTTTCCTTGCCGGTGGAGGTCTTGATGAAATCGGCGCCGGCCATCATGCAGACCATCGAGGCGCGGGCGACGTTCTGCAGCGTGCCGAGCTCGCCGGTGGCGAGGATCGCCTTCACATGCGCCTCGCCGCAGGCTTCGCGGAACTGGCGCATCTCGTCATAGAGCCCCTCCCAGTCACCGGTCAGAACCAGCCGGCGCGAGATCACGATGTCGATCTCGCGGGCGCCGGCCTTGACGCTCTCTCCGATCTCGGCAAGCCGCAGCGGGAAGGGCGAGAGCCCGGCGGGAAAGCCGGTCGAGACCGCCGCCACCGGGATGCCGCTGCCTTGCAGCGCGCTGACCGCGGGGGCGATCATGTCGTGATAGACGCAGACCGCGCCGGTGGTCAGCCCCTGCATCCCCAGCGCCTCGAGCAGGTCCTCGCGCACCGGCTGCCGCGCCTTGGCGCAGAGCCGCGCCACGCGGCCCGGCGTGTCGTCGCCGGCCAGCGTGGTGAGGTCGATGCACGAGATCGCGCGCGCGAGCCAGGCCGCCTGGTAATCCTTCTTGAGACTGCGCCGTCCTGGCAGGCTCGCGGCGCGGCGCTCGATGGCCGAGCGGTTGGCGCGGGCGCGCATCACCCGTTCCATGTCGAGCGGCATGCCCGGATTGCGGGGCTCAAGCGTCTGCGGCAGCTGGGTCACGGTCATCGGGGCCTCGGTGGTCTCAAGCATGTCTCGCTCCTCCGGCCCCGACCGTCGCATGCCCCCATGGCGCAGACAAGAGAGGCCGTGGCGTTACCGCAATCGCCGGCCCTCCCCCATGGGCGACAGCTCCTGTCTTCTCTACGTTCCAAATACTCAAACCTCGACGGCGCCATCCCCTTGGCCCGCCGGGCGCAAGGCGGCAGACTGGGCCAAACGGAGGACAGCCATGATCGCCATCATCTTCGAAGTCACCCCCGCCGAGGGCCAGCGCGACGCCTATCTCGACATCGCCGCCGCCATGCGACCGCTGGTCGAAGAGGTCGAGGGGTTCCTCTCGGTGGAGCGCTTCGAGAGCCTGACCAATCCCGGCAAGCTTCTCTCGATCAGCTTCTTCGAGGACGAGGCGGCGGTGCAGCGCTGGCGGCAGCTGGCGGCGCATCGCGGCGCGCAGCGCAAGGGGCGGGAGGAGATCTTCGCGGGCTACCGGCTGCGGGTCTGCCAGGTGCTGCGCGATTACGGCATGGAGGACCGGGCCGAGGCGCCGCAGGACAGCCTGGCTGAACACGGATGACACCAGAGATGCGAGAAGAGTAAGGGCGTCAGGCCGGCCAGAGGCTCCGAGACGACGGGCTCTGGCCCGGCGGCGAGACGGCAAGGGCGGGGCCCGCAGGCCCCGCGCCGCTTTGTAGGATAGGGATCAGATCCCGGATTTGACGATGGCTTCCGCCAGGATCGGCACCGAGGTCTTGTTGAGGCCCGCGATGTTGAGGCGCGAGTCGCCCACCATGTAGATGCCGTGATCGCGGCGCAGGGTCTCGACCTGCTCCGGCGTGGCGCCGAGGCGCGAGAACATGCCGCGGTGCTGGGCGAGGAAGCCGAAACGGTCCGAGCCCGACAGGCGCTGCAGTTCGGAGGCCAGCTGCTCGCGCAGGCCCAGCATCGAGTTGCGCACCTCTTCCAGCTCGGCGGCCCACTCGGCGCGCAGCGCCTCGTCGGTCAGCACCATGGTCACCAGTCGCGCGCCGTGATCCGGCGGGAAGGAGAAGTTCTGCCGGTTGAGGTAGTTCAGGCTGTCCTGGTTGAGCTTGCGCTGGCCGGCATCCTTGCTCACCGCCATCAGCAGGCCGGTGCGCTCGCGGTAGATGCCGAAATTCTTCGAGCAGCTCGCGGCGATCAGCACTTCCGGCATCTTCTCGGCCACCAGGCGCACGCCCTCGGCATCGGCATCGAGCCCGTCGCCGAAGCCCTGGTAGGCGATGTCGATCATCGGCACCGCCTCGCGCTCGAGCAGCAGCTCGATCACGGCCTTCCACTGCGGGATGTTGAGGTTGGCGCCGGTGGGGTTGTGGCAGCAGCCGTGCAGGAGCACCACGTCGCCCGGCATCACCTGGTGCAGGTCGGCGATCATGCCCGCGAAATCGACCGAGCGGGTCTCGCTGTCGAAATAGCGGTACGAAATGAACTCGATGCCCATGTGCTTGAGGATCGACAGGTGGTTCGGCCAGGTCGGGTCGGAGACGAAGACGCGGGCCTTGGGGTTGGCCATGCGGATGAGGTCGAAGGCCTGGCGCACCGCGCCGGTGCCGCCCGGGGTCGCCGCGGCGGCCACGGTCTCGCGCGCGACGGCATCGCCCAGCACCAGCTTGACCATGGCGTCGGCAAAGCCCGGATCGCCGGCGAGCCCGGTATAGGACTTGGTGGTCTCGGTCTCCCAGAGCTGCTTCTCGGCGGCCTTGATGGCGCGCATGATCGGGGTGTTGCCGCTGGCATCCTTGTAGACGCCGACACCGAGGTCGATCTTCTGCTCGCGCGGGTCCTCGCGATAGGCCTGCATCAGGGCGAGGATCTTGTCTGCGGGTTGCTCTTTGAGGTTCTCGAACATCAGTGCTCTCCGGTGGCGACGGGCAGGGTGGGGAACTGCCCCCACTCGCTCCACGACCCGTCATAGAGGGAATGGTCGTCCTTGCCCATCAGGGTCAGGGCAAGGTTGAGGATGGCGGCGGTGACGCCGGACCCGCAGGAGGTGATCGCGGGCTTGCCGAGATCCACCCCGGCGGCCTCGAACACCGCGCGCAGCTCGGCGGCGGTCTTCATGGTGCCGTCCTCTTTCAGCAGAGTCGTGTAGGGGACGTTCTTCGAGCCCGGGATGTGGCCGGCGCGCAGTCCGGGGCGCGGCTCGGGCGCCTCGCCGCGGAAGCGGATGGCGGCGCGGGCGTCGAGGATCTCGGTGTCCTGCAGCTTCGCGGCGGCAGAGACCTGCGTCACGTCCTTCACCATCTGGTTCTGGCGCCGCACGGTCATGTGGCGGTCGCGGATCACCGGCGGCAGGTCCTCGGTCTCGCGGCCCTCGGCCTGCCACTTCGGCAGACCGCCGTCGAGCACGGCGATGTCGCTCTGGCCCATCAGCTTGAACAGCCACCAGACCCGCGCTGCCGAGAACAGCCCCTGGCTGTCATAGACCACCACCTGGTGGCCGTCGCCCACGCCCATGGCGCGCAGCCGCGACATGAACTTCTCGACGGGCGGCACCATGTGCGGCAGGTCGGAGCGGTTGTCGCTGATATCGTCGATGTCGAAAAAGCGCGCGCCGGGGATGTGGGCGGCATCGTATTCCGCCTTGGCGTCGCGGTCGGACCCGGGCAGGAACCAGCTGGCATCGAGGATGCGCAGGTCGGGATCCTTGAGATGGGTCGCCAGCCAGTCGGTCGAGACAAGCGTCTTGGGATCGTCTTGGTTCATGAAACCTTTCCCGGGCAGTCAGGGTCGGTCACGTCTCTAAGCCGCGGGGGCCAGCAATACAAGGGGATGGGCGGGCGGCACGGGACGAGGCCGCCGCATCGCGAAGGGTGGGGGCGGCTCGAGATGGTTGTGGATGTCAAATCGGGTCTGAAGACGCGCCACTCTGGGCGATATGGCACGGATCGACGTTCGAGCGTCGCATCCGCGCGGAATCAAGGCCGAAGGCTGCCGCGCCATCGGTCATGCTGAAAGCATGCCTTCGGCATGACCCGCCCCCCGGGTTGGCGATCTGGTGACGCAAGCGCCGAGTGTCGAGGTCCTTCGGACGTGGCCGGGATAAATCGAGAGGTTCGGAGCGTCGGATCGCCATCCCGCGGGCCGGCGATGGCGCAGCGGGCTCAGCCGTCTTGGCTCCCGCCCCTGCGTTGCGAAATCGTCGTTTTGGAAGTGGTCAGCGGCAACGATGGCCGCCCTGTCAGGCAAGAAGTCACATCCTGCTCAGGACAGGCCATTCGCAGCACCCGTCCCAAGCGCCGCGCAGGCAAGGCACCGCCGCCCCGCTCAGCCCTGCTTCAAGAGCCGCTGCTTCTGGCGGTTCCAGTCGCGCTTGGCCTCGGTCTCGCGCTTGTCGTGGTTCTTCTTGCCCTTGGCGATGCCGACCTTCATCTTCGCCACGCCCTTGTGGTTGAAGTAGAGCACCAGCGGCACGATGGTCATGCCCTTGCGCTGGGTCTCGTTCCACAGCCGGGCGAGCTCTTTCTTCGACACCAGAAGCTTGCGCCGGCGGCGCTCCTCGTGGCCGAACATGGCGCGCTCGTAGGGGGCGATGTAGCTGTTGACCAGCCACAGCTCGCCATCCTCTACCGCGGCATAGCTCTCGGCGATGTTCGAGGTGTTCTCGCGCAGCGACTTCACCTCGGACCCGGTCAGCACGATGCCGACCTCGAGATCGTCCTCGATCGCGTAGTCGAAACGGGCACGCCGGTTCTCGGCGATCACCTTGTAGTTCGGATCTGTCTTCGGTTTGGCCATTGCGTGCATGTAGTCCCTGCCGCCCCGCCTGTCCATAAGCGCGATGCGCGCAACGGCGTCAGAGCCGCCGGCGCAGGCATTGGCGCGGAGCGGGCGGCGCGGCTACAGCGGCTGACTGGCTCAGCTGCCGCGATAGGTGGAATAGCCGTAGGCCGAGAGTAGCAGCGGCACATGGTAATGCGCGTCCGGGTCGGACATGCCGAAGCGCAGCGGGATCTGGTCGAGGAACAGCGGCTCGGCAGCCGCCTGACCGGTGGCCTTGAGATAGTCGCCGGCAAAGAAGATCAGCTCGTAGGTGCCGGTCTTGAACGCGTCCTTTGGCAGGATCGGGCTGTCGGTGCGGCCGTCGGCATTGGTGACTGTCTCGGCGATCTTGCGATGCGAATTGCCCGAAACCTTGTAGAGCGCGATTTTCACACCTTCGGCGGGAACGCCCCGGGCGGTGTCGAGCACGTGGGTCGTGAGATATCCGTCGGCCATTCCTCTTGCTCCTTTCTTGGGCAGGGCGGATAAGCGGGGCATCGCCGCGCCTCCGTGCCAGCCCTTTGCGGTTCCGTCCCGGTTAGAGCGCGATTATCCGAAGATGACAACACGACCCAAGGCAGGAGGGGCCAGATGCAGCGTTATCCCCGCAATTTGATCGGCTACGGAGCGGACCGCCCCGATGCGAAATGGCCCGGCAATGCCAAGATCGCGGTGCAGTTCGTGCTGAACTACGAGGAAGGCGGCGAGAACAACGTTCTGCATGGCGATGCCGCCTCCGAGGCCTTCCTGTCCGACATCCCCGGCGCCGCCATGTGGCCGGGCCAGCGCCACTGGAACATGGAATCGATCTATGAATACGGCGCCCGCGCCGGGTTCTGGCGTCTGCACCGGCTGTTCACCGCCGCCGGCATCCCGCTGACGATCTACGGCGTCGCCACCGCGCTGGCGCGCAACCCCGAGCAGGTCGAGGCGATGAAGGACGCGGGCTGGGAAATCGCCAGCCACGGCCTCAAATGGGTCGAGCACAAGGACATGCCCGAGGACGAGGAGCGTGCCGCCATTGCCGAGGCGATCCGCCTGCACACCGAGGTGGTGGGCGAGCCGCCGCGCGGCTGGTACACGGGGCGCTGCTCGGAAAACACCGTGCGGCTGGCGGCGGAGACCGGCCAGTTTGCCTATATCTCCGATACCTATGACGACGATCTGCCTTACTGGCTCGAGATCGACGGCGTCGATCACCTGATCATCCCCTACACGCTCGAGGCCAACGACATGCGCTTCTCGGTCAGCCCCGGCTGGATCGAGGCAGAGCAGTTCTTCACCTATCTGAAAGACAGCTTCGACACGCTCTATGCCGAGGGCGCGGCGGGCAAGCCGGCGATGTTCTCTATCGGGCTGCACAACCGCCTGATCGGCCGCCCCGGCAAGGTGGCGGGCCTCAAGCGCTTCCTCGACTATATCGCGGGCTTCGACGGCGTCTGGACCCCGCGCCGCATCGAGATCGCCGAGCATTGGGCCGCGACCCACCCGCCGGTGAAACGCGAGCGCCCGAGCCTGATGGACCGCGAGACCTTCGTGGCCAAGTTCGGCGGCATCGTCGAGCATTCGGACTGGGTCGCCGAGCGTGCCTTCGAGCTCGAGCTCGGCCCGGCGCATGACACGCCCGCGGGCCTTGCCAATGCGCTGGCGCGGGTGCTGCGCAGCGCCAGCGACGAGGAGCGCATGGGCGTGCTGCGCGCGCATCCCGACCTTGCCGGCAAGCTCGCCGCCGCCAAGCGGCTGACCGAGGACAGCACCTCGGAACAGGCCAGCGCAGGGCTGGATGCGCTGACCGATGACGAACGGGACCGCTTTACGCAACTGAACACTGCGTATATGGAGAAGCACGGATTTCCCTTCATCATTGCCGTGCGCGATCACGACAAGTCCGGCATCCTCGCGGCCTTCGAGCGCCGCCTCGGAAACGATACCGAAACCGAGTTCAGAGAAGCTTGCCGGCAGGTCGAGCGCATCGCGCGCTTGCGGCTGGAGAGCTTGCTTTGAAACACGACCCGATCACGACCTATGCCTTTCCGCCCGGCGGCTTGCCGGGGCAGGAATGCGACCCGGAAGGCACCGCGATCTTCACCGAGGCCTACGCGGTCATCCCCGCCAACGTCATGCGCGACATCGTCACCAGCTTCCTGCCGGGCTGGACCGGGCACCGGATCTGGGTGCTGGCCCGCCCGATGACCGGCTTTGCCGAGACCTTCGCGCAATACGCGGTCGAGCTGTCGCCCGGCGGCGGCACCAACGAGCCCGAGCCCGATCTCGACGCGCAGGGGGTGATCTTCGTCACCCATGGCGAGATGCGGCTGACGCTGGGGCGCGACTGGTACGACCTCAAGGCCGGCAGCTACGCCTACATCCCGCCCTCGGCGGTGTGGTCGATCTGGAACACCGGCGATGTGCCGGCGGGCTTCCACTGGATCCGCAAGCGCTGGCGCCCGGTGCCGGGGATGCTGCCGCCCGAGGCCTTCGTGACCCACGAGACCGAGGTCAACCGCACGCCGATGCCCGATTGCGACGGGGTCTGGTCGACCCAGCGCTTCACCGACCCGTTCGACCTGCGCCACGACATGCACGTCAACATCGTCAGCATCGAGAGTGCGGGACGCATTCCGTTTGCCGAGACCCACGTCATGGAGCACGGGCTCTACGTGCTCTCGGGCACGGCGCGCTATCTTCTCAACAAGGACTGGGTCGAGGTCGGCCCCGGCGATTTCATGTGGCTGCGCGCGTTCTGCCCGCAGGCCTGCGTCGCCACCGGGGACGAGACCTTCCGCTACCTGCTCTACAAGGACGTCAACCGCCACGTGAGCCTGTCGCTGTCATGAAGACCATTCTTGCCGAGCCGCTGACCGCCGGCGCCTTCGCGCCGTTCGGGGATGTGCTCGAGATCTCGGGCGATCCGGACAAGATCATCAACCAGGGGCTTTGCGGGCGTTATCATGACCGCGCCTCGATGGATTTCGGCCCCGGGGGCCGCGCTGGCATCAGCCTCTTCGACGCGGTGCCGCGCGATCTGCCCTACCTGCTCGAGATGGTCGAGCGCCATCCCGAGGGCAGTCAGGCCTTCATTCCGATGCACCGCAACCCGTGGCTGGTGATCGTCGCCGAGGCCGGGGCGCAACCGGGCGAAATCTCGGCCTTCGTCGCGGGGCCGGGGCAGGGGGTCAACCTCTATCGCGGCACCTGGCACGGGGTGCTGACGCCGCTGCACGCGCCGGGGATGTTCGCCGTGGTCGACCGGATCGGCGCGACGCCGAACCTCGAAGAGCATTGGCTCGACACGCCGGTGACGATCACCGCGCCGACCGCGGCAGGATAAAAGAAGAGCGCGCGGGGCCTGCTCGGCACCCCGCGCGCTGCGACACCGGGCGGACGGGACTCCGCGCCGATGCCGCTGTCTCTCTCGTTCAATACTGGCGATGATAGGGGCGCGGCAGGTTCGGGCCGTCGCGGCGCACCGCCTCGAGGCCATAGCCCTTGCGGCGCAGGCAGGATGCGTCGAAGGCGCGCTCCTTGCGACCGCCGTCACGCACATACATCTCGCAGGCATCGGGCAGGCGGCTGGTGCGAACCCCGGCACGGGTCATGCAGTCGCGGTCGAAGGCATGGCGGCTGCCGCCGCCGTCGATGCGCATCATGCAGCGCGACGGCAGCACGTATTTCGTATCCTGCCGCTGGCCGAAGGCGGGGCCGACGACGCGCGGCGGGTCGTTGCGGCGCTGGTCCTGATGCGCCTTGCGACGGTCCTCCTGCTGTTGACGCCACTGCTTGGCCAGCTCTTCCTGACGCTTCTGCTCCTTTTTCTTCTTCTTGTCCTTCTTGCGATCGTCGTCGGCCTCTTCGCGGGCCTCGGCGATGGCGTTGCCGAGGATGTAGAGCACCCCGGCGGCGCCAAGAGCCTTCAGCGCGTCCTTGCCGTCGGCGGCACGGGCGGGCGCGGCGGAGAAGGTGGTGATGGCGAGCGAAGCGGCCAGAACGGCGGCGATGAACTTGCGGGACATGGGGCAGTCTCCTGTTGGTGTGTCTGTCGTGTCATGTGGCGCCGCCGTCCTGGCCGACGCCTCGACCCGACCCTCGGCCAGCCCCCTGATTTCAGGCAATATCGGCCCCCTGTTATCGGATAACCGCGGCCTTTACGGCGCTCTGCTATTGAATTGCACCCGGCCCGGGCGCAGGGTCGCGGCCATGAAACGCATCCTTCTTCCCCTCTTCCTGGCGCTTGTCCTGCCCGCCGCCGCGCGGGCCGACTGCTATGTCGAATACAAGGCCAAGCAGGACAGCCCGCTGCGCCTGCATTACGGAATCGCGCGCCTGTCGGGGGACTGCCCCGGCAAGGGCGCGGCGGCAGAGCAACTCTCCGCCGCTCTGGCCCGCGATGGCTGGACGCTCTTGAACGTGGTGGGTCTTTCGACCAAGGAACCCGGTGACAAGGAGAGGGCCAACGCCGGTGAGTACTACCTCCGCTACTGACGCAAGACGCACCGGCGCGCGGCTGGTGGGCGCGGGCATCGCCGCCATCGTGGCGCTGCTGGTGGGCGCCGGGGTGCTCTTGATGTTCACCCTGCCCGACGCCAACGCCTTCAACGCTCGTGTCGAACGCCTGTTCATCGAGAATGACGACCTGACCGGGCAGGCCGAGGTCAAGCTGCTCGAGATCCTCGCCCAGTCGGGCACCGCCTTCTCGGACACGCTGGCGAGCTACCGCATGGTGATCTTCGTGCTGCTGGTCTTCGCAACGGCGCTTCTGGTGGCGGCGCTGGTGTTTCTCGTCATGCTGGTGATCCTCAATCGCCGCATGGCGCAGATCGAGCGCTCGGGCATCCAGGTCAGCTCGCTGATCATCAGCCGCGAGGAGAACACCGTCTATCTCAACACCATGGGCTTCAAGCTCACCGAGGCGATGGTCGAGACGCTGGCGGTGCTGGCCGAGGCGCGGATGGATGACGAGATGCTCTCGGGGGCGCAGATCGAGGCGATGATCTCGGGGCGCGATGCCAGCGATTGCGAGGAAGCCGCCGGCGCCACCCGCATCAAGCGCCTGCGCGACGGGCTCGGCAACCAGATGGTCAGCGAGCTTCTGGTCAAGAACATCGCCCGGCGCGGCTATATGCTGGCCATCGACAAGGACGTGATCGAGGTTATCTGAGACAGGGACACATCGGCGGCGCATCGCGCGGGCGATTGTGTCCTGTTGAAACCTCTCGGAATTGGGGGCAAAGGTGCTCGCAGTTCCCAAATCTCTCGGATACCATCGCCCCATGGCCAAGCTTTATCACGTGCCGCTGTCCCCGTTCTGCCGCAAGGTCCGCCTGAGCCTTGCCGAGAAGAAGATCGAGTGCGAACTGGTCGAGGAGCGCTACTGGGAGAAGGACACCGACTTCCTGCGCCGCAACCCGGCCGGCAAGGTCCCGGTGCTCAAGATCGACGGCAAGACGATGTCGGAAAGCGCGGCGATCTGCGAATGGATCGAGGAGAAATACCCCGAGCCGCCGCTGATGCCGCGCTCGGCCGATGCCCGGTTCGAGGTGCGCCGGCTGGTGGCCTGGTTCGACGACAAGTTCCACAACGAGGTGACGTCGAAGCTGCTCTACGAGCGGGTCAACAAGAAGATCATGAAGCAGGGCTTCCCGGACAGCACCAATGTCAAGGCCGGGGCCAAGGCGATCAAGTATCACCTCGATTACATGGCCTGGCTGCTCGATCACCGGCGCTGGCTGGCGGGCGACGTGATGACGCTGGCGGATTTCGCCGCCGCGGCGCATTTGTCTTCGCTGGATTACATCTCGGACGTGGACTGGAACCGCTCGGAGACGGTCAAGGACTGGTACGCCAAGATCAAGTCGCGCCCGGCCTTCCGCTCGATCCTCGCCGACCAGATCCCCGGCTTCCCGCCGCCGCCGCATTACGCCGATCTCGATTTCTGAGGGGGGGCGTGGCCATGCGCCGGCTCAGTCCTCGGTGAAGAAATCCTCCGGCAGCACCTCCTGCAGGCCGTAGAAGAAGATGTCGATCTCGAGCGCCAGCCCGACCTCGAAGGCGTTGAGCTCGGGCCCGCTCCAGGGCTGCTCTTCGAGAAGGGCGAGGAACTCGCGGCAGGTCTGATCGGCGCGCGGGTCGAGTGAGAGCGCGCGGGCGGCACGCAGCTTGTCGATGCGCTTGTGGACCTCGCGCATGGCCGAGAACGCCTCCATCATCGCCCGTGTCAGCCGCGGCTCGCTCTGCCAGCTCTGGCCGCCGAACACCTCCTGCACCACCCGGTTGCCCGCGCCGAGGCAATCGTAGGCGACGCAGCCCGGAAAGCCCTCCTGCGTCAGCCGGTCGTGGATCGAACAGCTGTGGCCCGAGAGGTTTCGGCAGGGCTCGCCGGGGTTCTTGTCGAAGGCGAAGTCCCGGCCCTTGTCGAAGGCCAGCGCGAGGCAGCACAGCGCTGCGCATTTCGAGCAGTCGGTCTTGAGGAGGTCGGGCTGGGACATGCTGGCTACCGGTGGTTCGGGGAGGGCGTTTGGCGGGTGGCTCGGCTGCCCGTATCCCGTGAAACGGGCTCGGGATGCAAGCTCCGGTGCTGACGGCGCGTTGCGGGCCGAGCGTGGGGAGGGATGCGTTGACAGGCTGTGAGCCGGGCCCCTAAACGGCGATGTAGGCCAGCGGTCATCGGCGTGGCTGCGCCTTTGCCCGTGCGGGGCGTGAGACGGAGAGCCGGGAGGGGGCGCTGCCCCCGTCGCGCGAGGCGCGACTCCCCCGGAGTATTTTTGACGAAGAGAAGGGCAGGCGGGTGTCTTTGAAGCGCAAGCTGGTGGCCGAAGCGGCGGAGGTGGGGTTTGCCTCCTGCAAGGTCTGCCGTCCCGGCGACGTGCCGCAGGTGGCGGAGCGGCTGGCGGCGTTTCTCGAGGCCGGGCGTCACGGGCAGATGGGCTGGATGGCCGAGCGCACCCATTGGCGGGGCGATCCGACGGCGCTCTGGCCCGAGGCACGCTCGGTGATCATGCTGGCGGAGAATTACGGCCCGGCGCATGACCCGCGCGACGTGCTGGAGCAGCGCGACCGGGCGGCGATCTCGGTCTATGCGCAGAACCGCGATTATCACGACGTGGTCAAGAAGCGGCTGAAGCGGCTCGGTCGCTGGCTCATCGCCGAGGCCGAGCGCGACGGCGGCGGGGCGGAGATCAAGGTTTTCGTCGACACCGCGCCGGTGATGGAGAAGCCGCTGGGGCAGGCGGCGGGGCTGGGCTGGCAGGGCAAGCACACCAACCTCGTGAGCCGCGAGCTGGGCTCGTGGTTCTTCCTTGGCGCGATCTTCACCACGCTCGAGCTGCAGCCGGACGGCGCCGAGCGCGATCATTGCGGCTCGTGCCGGGCCTGTCTCGACGTCTGCCCGACCGACGCCTTCCCGGCGCCCTACCAGCTCGATGCCCGGCGCTGCATCTCCTACCTCACGATCGAGCATCACGGCCCCGTCGACGAGGCGCTGCGGCCGGGGCTCGGGAACCGGATCTACGGCTGCGACGACTGCCTCGCCGCCTGTCCGTGGAACAAGTTCGCCTCTCAGGCGCAGGAGATGAAGTACCACGCGCGCGAGGCGCTGCTGGCGCCGGAGTTGACGCAGCTTGCGGCGCTCGACGATGCGGCGTTCCGGGCGCTGTTCTCGGGCTCGCCGATCAAGCGCATCGGGCGCGATCGCTTCGTGCGGAATGTCTGCTATGCCATCGGCAATTCCGGCGATCCGACATTGAAGGGCGCCGTGCAGGCGCTGTGCGAGGATGCCTGCGAGACCGTGCGCGACGCGGCGCGCTGGGCGGTGGCGCAGCTCGCGTGACCGACAAAAGGCCCGGCCCCCGGGAGCGAGGGGCCGGGCCGGACGCGCCTGCGTCATGAGGTCGGTCTTGTGGGGTTCCGGGCAGGCGCGCGTTCGCTGGGCTCAGGCGCGGTCGTCGATCAGCACCGTCACCGAGCCGTTGGCATCCTGGTAGACGCCCAGCACATTGTCGGAGCTGAAGCCCTCGGCCTCGATGGCCTCGGTCAGCACCTCGCTGCCATCGACCTGCGTCTGCAGCATGTCGAGCGAGGTCTGGGCGCGCGCCAGCGCGTTGTCGAGCGCGGCGGTGCGGTCGGCGCCTTCGCCCTCGAGATCGCCCAGCGTCATGGTGGTGACCTGCGTGTCCGCGGGGATCTCGCCGGTCGGGATGGCGACGCCGTCGCCGCCCAGGTCGGCCATCAGCTCGCCCAGCGTTTCGGGGACTTCGGTGGCGCCGAGCCGGGTCTCGACGCCGGCCTCGGCGCTGGTCTGGGCGGTGAGGTCGGTCTCGCTGACGGTCGGGTCCGTCGCGCTCTGGGCAAAGGCCGCGCCGGAGACGGTGGCGGCGAAGAGGGCGGCAAGGCCAAGCTTGGTCGAACGGATGGTCATCGGGAATCCTCCTTTGGGTCCGTTGCATCCGACGCATCGTCGCGTCGATCAGGGAGGTAAGGGCGCGGCGGCGCGATTGGATCCCTTGAAGGGCGCCCTCGGTGCAAGACAGGCGGCGACCCGCCGGGACGCCGGGTCACGGGGCGGCGACGCGCCGCCGGTTCCCGCGGCCCTGCCTGGTGTGGCGGGTTGCCGCCCGCGCCGAGGGGCGATCACGGCGGGGTCAGGCCGATGAAACAGGCTTTGCATTGATGCAGATCGGACCCATCTTAAGGACAGACAGATCATGGAGGCGCCAATGGCAACTTATGAAAGAAATCCCGACGTGATCGCCACGCTCGATCCCGAGCAGTACCGCGTCACGCAGGAAAACGGCACCGAGCGCCCGGGCAGCGGCGCGTATCTGAACAACAAGGAGCCGGGGATCTATGTCGACGTGGTCTCGGGCGAGCCGCTTTTTGCCTCGTCGGACAAGTACGAGAGCGGCTGCGGCTGGCCGAGCTTCGTGAAGACCATCGAGCCCGCTCATGTGCAGGAGCTGCGCGACACCTCTTACGGCATGGTCCGGGTCGAGGTGCGCTCGACCCATGGCGACTCGCATCTGGGCCACGTTTTTCCCGACGGTCCGGCGGATCGCGGCGGGCTGCGCTACTGCATCAACTCGGCGTCGCTGCGCTTTGTCCATCGCGATGACATGGAGGCAGAGGGCTACGGCGCCTATCTCGACCAGGTGGAGGATGTGACATGAGCGAACGTGCAGTTCTGGCAGGCGGCTGTTTCTGGGGCATGCAGGATCTGATCCGCAAGCTTCCCGGCGTGGAGTCGACCCGCGTCGGCTATACCGGGGGCGACTTGCCCAACGCGACCTACCGCAACCACGGCACCCATGCGGAGGGGATCGAGATCGTCTTCGACCCCGACAAGATCAGCTATCGGCGGATCCTCGAGGTGTTCTTCCAGATCCACGACCCGAGCACGCTGAACCGGCAGGGCAACGACGTGGGCCTGAGCTATCGCTCGGCGATCTACTATGTCGACGAGGCGCAGAAGCAGACCGCGCTGGACACCATCGCCGATGTCGATGCCTCCGGGCTCTGGCCCGGCAAGGTGGTGACAGAGGTCGCGCCGGTGGGCGATTTCTGGGAGGCCGAGCCCGAGCATCAGGATTACCTCGAGCGGTTCCCGAACGGCTATACCTGCCACTACCCGCGCCCGGGCTGGGTGCTGCCGCGCCGCGACGCGGCGGAGTGACTTGCGGTCTTCGGAGAGGGCGGCGCGCGTGTCGGCCTCTCCTTGCGCGGCGCCGCCATGCGGGCAGCGGCCTCAGACCTTGGTGAATTCCATCCGGTAGACGACCTCCTCGCCGGTGGCCGGGTCGATGCCCGGCGCGCCGCTGATCACCAGCCGGTCGCCCTCGAGGGTGAAGGGGCGCGACAGATCCCCGTGCCAGTTCGGGTTCCACGCGCCCTCCACGTGATGCACGACGCGGTCTCCCTCCAGCGTGTAGGAGGCGACATAGGCCAGCATGTCATCGAAGAGCTTTGCCTTCTCTTCGCCGGTCCAGCCATCCGGGGCTGGCGCGAGACGATCGCGGCGGAACACGGTGGCCATCATCCGGCCGTCGCGGTGATAGGCGATGTAGCCGATCGGGCGCGGGCCGAGCGCGTCGGTGGTTTCGCCCGTGGCTACCGAGGTCCGGGTCCAGGCCTGCATGCGCCACGACCCGATCAGCGCGTCATTCCCAGCCATGATCCGCCCCCCTCGCCTTGGCCGAGGATAACAGGGATGTCTCCTATTTCGCAGCGAAAAGCTGTCGGCCTGCGCCGGGCGGAGGCGTGTCCCGGCCCTGATGACGGCGGGAAAGATGCGGCAAGCTCAGCTGCCGATCTCGAAGCCTTCCTCGCTTGGCAAGAGGGTGCAGCCGATGGCCGCGCGGTCGAGGATGCGAATGCGCCCGCGGCCAAGCTCGACCGAGCCGTTGTCCTGAAGATCCTTGAGCATCCGGTTCACCTTCTGCCGTGAACAGCCCATCAGCGTCGCCAGATGCGCCTGGCTGATAGGGATTTCGGGATCGTCGGGTGTGCTCAGCTTGCACAGGTAGTTGAGAAGCCGCGCATCGACGGTCTGGAACTGCTCGACCGCGCGGTTCTCGTTGTCGCGCACCAGGCGGGTGTGCAGGATACGCGCGATGTTGCGGATCACCTGCGGCTTCTGGGCGTATTCCATCAGCAGCGCCACCGGGCAGAACAGGACCGTGGTGTCGGGCAGCGAGGTGCAGGTCGCGGCACAGGGCGTGTCTGACAGGGCCTCGACATCGCCCATGATCTCGCCCGGGCCGGCCACGTGGATGACGCTCAGATTCCCCTCGACGTCGAGATAGGTGATGATCACCCGCCCGCGCGCCACGAGGTAAAAGCCCGTCGTGCGCTCGGACTGCGTCAGCAGCGCGGTCTCTTCGCTGTAGTGGCGCGGGGTGCAGGCGTCGAGAAAGGCCAGCTGCTCGTCTTCGGGTAGGCCCCGAAGCAGAGAGATATCCGCAAGGTCGGGATAGGTGGCGCTGACGTTCATGCGACCGCTCATGCGTCAGATCGTCTGCTGCTGGGAAGCGGTCTGGAGGAAAACGGGCAACGGGGCAGGATCATTGGCGCGGTGCGGCGCGGGTCCATGTCTCGCTCCCGGTTGTGAAAGGCCTCCGACGCGCGGCACGGATCCGCGGCGCCGGAGGCGTTATACAACCCAGGCAGGAGGGTTAAAATCCCCGACTTGAAAAAACACTCGCGTATTCGCGATATTGGGTCCGGATGTCGCATCCCCGACTTCCGAACCAGGCCCCTGCCAAGAGACACTCATTACTCAACAAATGCCGCTGCGGGGGGCTCCGAAGGTCGGATTGCCACGCAGGACATTTAAACTGGGATATATCGATTCGCAGATCGCGTTGTGTCGCCAAAGTGACTGTTCGTCAGGTGTGTATCACTTTGATAAACAATTTTCCTAAATCTGGGGGCTTGCCACCTGCTCCGAAGCGCCGAATCGGCGGGAAACCGGGCAATTTTTTTCAATTGCAGGCTTAGGGCCGGATGCTATCCTTTTGTGGCGCGCTCCCTGGAGGCAGATTTTCATGTTTGTAAAGCCAAACCTTTTCAGCACTATCGCATTGGTTGTTCTGACAACATTTCCCGGTCATGCGATGGCCCTCGACCCATCTTTCGATTGCGCGAAAGCCCAGTCCAGCGCCGAGGAGGCGGTCTGTTCCTCCGATGCGCTCGCCTCGCTTGATCTCGAGCTGACGCGGCTTTTCAAGGCGGCGTCGACCGGACCGAACATGGACCCGGAGTCTCTCAAAGCGCTCAAGGCGATGCAGCGCGGCTGGATCAAGGGGCGCGACGAGTGCTGGAAATCCGACATGGGCGTGCCGCTTTGCACCGCCAACGAATACGCCTTCCGGATCTTCGATCTGCGTCAGGGCTATGCCGATGCACGCGCCGGGGAAGGCGCCTCTCTGGGGCCGTTCCCCTATCGCTGCGAGGGGCTCGAGGCGACGATCAGCGCGGTCTTCGTCAACACGCTCGAGCCGATGGTGGTGCTGCGCTGGGGCGATAACGCTGTCGTGCTGCCGCAAATCGAGGCCGGCTCGGGCGCAAAATACGCCTCTGACAAGTGGTACGGCGGACCAGCGCTGTTCTGGACCAAGGGGCGCGAGGCGCAGTTCGCAGCCCCCGGCGGGGCAGAGATGAGCTGCCAGCAGGACGACATCGGATAGGAGGCACGCCATGGGCTTCATCGGCGCCATCAAGAACGGCTTTTCGAACTACGTGAATTTCAGCGGCCGCGCCTCGCGCCCGGCCTATTGGTGGTGGATGCTTTTCGTCGTGCTGGGCGCGGCGGTGCTGAGCATGGTCGATCTGGCGATCTTCGGCACCGACCCCGAGACCGGAGAGGGGCGGCGGATGCTGTCCGGCCTGTTCCAGCTTGCGGTGCTGCTGCCGACGCTGGGGCTTGGCTTCCGCCGGCTGCACGATACCGGCCGGCCCGGCTGGTATTACCTGCTGCCCTTCCTGATCTCGGTGGCGCTGATGTTCGTGCTGCTGAGCGGCGTGATGGTGGCCACCGGCATGGGCCTCGATGCGGGTGAGGCGCCCTCGGCCGGGCTGATCGTCGGCGGACTCGGGGTGATCGTGCTCTGGGTGGTGCAGCTGGTGATCTTCATCCTGCTGATCTGGTGGCTGACCCGACCCTCCGAGCCCGGAGACAACGCCTACGGCGCGCCGCCGACCGCATGAGCGCCGCGTTCTGGGACAGGATCGCGGCGCGCTACGCCGCGCGCCCGGTGAGCGACAACGCGGCCTACGAGGCGACGCTCGAGCGGGTGCGCCACTGGCTGCGCCCCGACATGCAGGTGCTCGAGCTGGGTTGCGGCACCGGCTCTACCGCCGAGCGGCTGGCCCCTACGGTCGCTCATTTCACCGCCAGCGACTACTCTGCCGAGATGATCCGCATCGCCGAGGAGCGTTGCGAGGCCCAGAACCTGCGCACGCTTTGCGCAAGCGTCGGCGAGGCGCTGGCCGAGGGGCCCTATGACGCGGTGATGGCGTTCAACCTGCTCCACCTGCTGGACGATCTCGAGGGGGGCCTGTCGCAGGTCCACGCGGCGCTGGGCGAGGGCGGGTTGTTCCTGTCGAAGACGCCCTGCGTCGCGGGCAAGTGGTACCTGCGGCCGGTGGTCCGGGTGCTGCAGGCGCTCGGCAAGGCACCTTCCTTCCGCTTCCTGCGGCCAGACCGGCTCGAGGCGGCAATCCGCGCCGCCGGCTTCGAGATCCTCGAGACCGGCGATTATCCTCCGAAGCTCCCCAACCATTTCGTCGTGGCGCGCAAGCGGCCCGCGACCTGACTTCCCGCCGAAGGAGACGCCCCATGCCCGACCTGCCCGCCACCGGAAGCTGCCGCTGCGGCGCGCTGCGGATCGAGGTCGCTGCCGCGCCCATCATGACCGCCGCCTGCCATTGCCGCGGTTGCCAGAAGATGAGCGCCAGCGCCTTCTCCCTCACCGCGATGCTGCCGGCGCACGGCTTCCGCGTGGTCTCGGGCAGGCTGGTCCAAGGCGGCATCAAGGGCCCGGTCTGCAACCATTTCCACTGCGCCGAGTGCCTCTCCTGGGTCTTCACCCGGATCACCGGCATGGACGATTTCGTCAATCTCCGTCCGGTGATGCTCGACCGTCCGTCTTGGTGCGAGCCCTTCATCGAGACGGTCTGCGCCGAAAAGCTGCCCTGGGTCTCGACCCCGGCGCGGCACCGCTTCGACGGCTTCCCGCCGGAAGAGACCTACATGGCCCTCATGGCCGAGTTCGCCGACGCCATGGCAGGCCGGCTCTGACGCGACGTTTCGACTGACAGCGGCACGGGCCATTGGCAGGGTCGCGCGCAAGGAGGACCCGCCAATGACCAGCTATCCCCACATGCTGCGCCCGCTCGACCTTGGCTTCACCACGCTGAAGAACCGGGTGCTGATGGGCTCGATGCACACCAATCTCGAAGAGCGCGGCGACTGGAACCGGGTGGCCGCGTTCTACGCGGCGCGGGCCAAGGGCGGCGCCGGGCTGATCGTCACCGGCGGCATGGCGCCGAACGCCGAGGGCGGCGTCTTTCCCGGCGCCTCGGGGCTCTTTACGGCGGAAGACATCGCGCATCACCGCATGGTCACCGACCGGATCCACGAAGAGGGCGGCAAGATCGCCATGCAGATCCTCCACGCCGGGCGCTACGCCTACGGGCCGGATTGCGTCGCGCCCTCGGCGATCAAGTCGCCGATCTCGCCCTTCCCGCCGAAAGAGCTCGATGAGGCCGGAATCGAAAAGCAGATCGCCGACATCGCCACCGCCGCCGCCCGCGCCCGCGAGGCGGGCTATGACGGGGTCGAGGTGATGGGCTCTGAGGGCTATTTCCTCAATCAGTTCCTCGTCACCCACACCAACCGTCGCGAGGACCGCTGGGGCGGCGCCTACGAGAACCGCATGCGCCTGCCGGTCGAGGTGATGAAGCGCGTGCGCGCCGCGGTGGGGGAGGATTTCATCGTCATCTTCCGGCTGTCGATGATCGATCTCGTGCCCAACGGCTCGACCCACGCGGAGGTGGTGCAGCTGGCGCAGGCGATCGAGGCGGCCGGGGCCAGCATCCTCAATACCGGCATCGGCTGGCACGAGGCGCGGGTGCCGACCATCGCCACCTCGGTGCCGCGTGCGGGCTTTGCCTGGGTGACGAAAAAGCTCATGGGCAAGGTGGGCATTCCGGTCATCACCTCGAACCGCATCAACACGCCGCAGGTCGCCGAAGAGCTGCTGGCAGAGGGCTGCGCCGACATGGTGAGCCTTGCCCGTCCCTTCCTTGCCGATCCGGAGTTTGTCGCCAAGGCCGAGGCGGGGCGCGCCGATCTTATCGCGCCCTGCATCGCCTGCAACCAGGCCTGCCTCGATCACACCTTCCAGGGCAAGATCTCGTCCTGCCTCGTCAATCCGCGCGCCGGGCACGAGACCGAGCTGGTGATCGCCAAGGCCGAAACCCCGCGCCGCATCGCGGTGGTGGGGGCGGGGCCTGCGGGGCTGTCCTGCGCCATCACCGCCGCGCAGCGCGGTCACGCTGTGACGCTCTTCGAGCAGGCGGACGAGATCGGCGGCCAGCTCAACATGGCCCGCAAGGTGCCGGGCAAGGAAGAGTTCGACGGGCTGGTCGACTGGTTCGCCGCGATGGTGGCCGAGGCCGGCGTGACGCTGAAGCTCGGCACCCGCGCCGACGCAGAGACGCTCGCGGGGTTCGACGCGGTGGTCGTCGCCACCGGCGTGCTGCCGCGCGACCCTAAGATCCCCGGGCAGGATCATCCCAAGGTGCTGAGCTATGTCGACGTGCTGCGCGGCGGCGCCGAGGTCGGCCCGCGCGTGGCGGTGGTGGGCGCCGGCGGCATCGGCTTCGACGTCTCGGAATTCCTCGTCACCGGCAAGAGCCGGACGGTCGACCTGCCCGAGTGGCTGCGCGAGTGGGGCGTGACCGATCCCGAGAAGGCCCGTTCGGGCCTCGCCCCCGAGGGGCCGCAGCCCGAGCCCGCCGAGCGCGAGGTGGTCCTGCTGCAGCGCAAGTCGGAGAAGGTCGGCAAGCGTCTCGGCAAGACGACCGGCTGGATCCATCGCGCCGCGCTGATGCTGAAGGGCGTGAAGATGAAGGCCGGCGTGAGCTATGAGCGCATCGACGACGCGGGCCTGCACATCCTGCGCGACGGCAAGCCCGAGCTCATCGCCTGCGACACGGTGGTGCTCTGCGCCGGGCAGGAGAGCCTGCGTGCGCTTGCGGATGCGATCGAGGGGCAGGAGGTGCACGTGATCGGCGGCGCCGACGTGGCCGCCGAGCTCGACGCCAAGCGGGCGATTGATCAGGGGGTGCGGCTGGCGGCGGGCCTCTGAGAGACGCCACGGCGCTTCAGGGGAGGCAGCGGGTCAGGCGGGCGCCTCGCTGGGGGCGCTCGCAACGGGGCACGCCAGATCCGGGCGTGGCGACCGCTTGTCGTGCCCCTGCGCCCGCAGCGTCCGGCCCGTCGCGCAGACCTCCTGACCGGCCTCGACCCGGTGCCCGACCTCACGCGTCCGTGATCGTCCTTGAGCGCCGCGATGGAACGCTTCCCCCGGGGATGCGCGTTCTCCCTCCAAACGCAGATTGGAAAGGAGGCGAACATGCCCAGCATCAGCAATTCCAAGGTCCTGATCATCGCCACCCACGGCTTCGAGCAGTCCGAGCTCGAATTCCCCCGCGACCAGCTCCGCGCCAAGGGTGCCGAGGTCCATGTCGCCACGCTCGACGGCAAGGCGATCAAGGGCTGGGAGGGCACAGACTGGGGCCGCGAGGCCGAGGCGGATCTCAAGATTGCCGACGCGGACCCGCACCAGTATGACGCGCTCGTCATTCCAGGCGGCCAGATCAACCCCGACCTGCTGCGCGTCGAGGACAGCGTGATTGCTCTGGTCCGCGCCTTCGCCAAGCAGGGCAAGGTCATCGCCGCAGTCTGTCACGGCCCGTGGGTGCTGATCGAGGCGGGTATCGTCGCGGGCCGCGAGATGACCGCCTACCCGTCGATCCGCACCGACCTGACGAACGCAGGTGCCCGCGTGATGGACGCGCCGGTGGTCTGCGACAGCGGCATCGTCACCAGCCGCAACCCCGACGACCTGAAGGATTTCGTCTCCAAGATCGTCGAGGAGATCGAGGAAGGCCGGCACAACCTGAAAGCCGCCTGATCCGCATTTGATCAGCGACGACAGAGGCCGCGCCCGCGACGTGGGCGCGGCCTTTTGCGGTTTGGTTGACGGGTTTCCGAGCCCAACACAAAGCGCGACGAAACCCCGGTATTGTCCCGCCCATGTCCAAATCGCGCCCCAATCCGACGTCATATCGTTGGCTTAACGAGGAACGAGTGAGGACTGGTTATGGATCGTCTGACCGAAATGGAGGCTTTCGCCACCGTCGTGGACCAAGGTGGGTTCACCGATGCGGCCAAGAAGATGGGCATCTCGAAATCGGCGGTCTCGAAACACGTCTCGTCGCTCGAGGCCCGCCTCGGCGCCCGCCTGCTGAACCGCACCACGCGCCGTGTCTCGCCCACCGAGATCGGTCTGGCCTATTACGACCGCGCGCGCCGCGTCCTGAACGATGCCGGAGAGGCCGATGCGCTGGTCACCTCGATGCAATCGGCGCCCTCGGGGCTGCTGCGGATTTCCGTCGCCACCGATTTCGGCGTCAATCACCTCAGCCCGGTGCTGGGCGATTTCCTCGCCGAGTTTCCGGACATCACCGTCAACATGGTGCTCAACAATCGCTACGTCGAGCTGATCTCGGAAGGCTTCGACATGGCCGTGCGTATCGGTGAGCTGGAAGACAGCACCCTGCGCGCCCGCAAGCTGACTGAGACGACCAAGCGGATGATCGCCTCGCCGGCCTATTTCGAAAAGTTCGGCCGCCCGTCGCGGATCGACGATCTCAACGAGCACAAGCTGCTGCATTACTCGAACCAGTCCAGCGGCAATGTCTGGAAAGTGACCGCGCCGTCGGGCGAGAAGCGCCAGGTGCGCACCGCAGGCTGGCTCTCGGTCAATGACGGGCAATCGCTGCTCAACGCCTGTATCGCCGGGCTCGGCATCGCCTACCTGCCCTCCTACCTCTACGCCGATGCGATGAAACAGGGGCTGGTCGAGGATGCGATTCCGGATCTGCCGGTCGACACCCAGGGCATCTACGCGGTCTATCCGCCGGGCCGCTTCACCCAGCCCAAGGTGCGGGCGTTCATCGACTTCCTCGTCCATGCCTTCGCCGATCGCGGCCCGCAGGACTGGTAAGCCCCTCACGGTTTCCCTCGTCTCTTTCGTGAGAGACGCCTCGCCCCGGTTTCGGCCGGGGCGTTTTCTTTTCCGCGCTCTTGGCGGTGCTGCCGCCGCGAGGCGGCCCGCAAGGGCCAATCGAGCCGGCGCGAAAACCCCTTGTGCAATTGCAGCATCTGCACTGGATTGTCGGGGTCGCGATCCCTAGATCGCTACGGACCCCAGACCGGAGCCATTTGCCTGATGCGCCAGAGACTTGCCGAGTTCCTCGACCGCCCCGTGACGCGATACGCGATCATGGGGGTCATCCTGTTCAACGCCGTGATCCTCGGGCTCGAGACCTCCGCCACCGTAATGTCACGGATCGGCTGGCTGATCGTCGCGCTCGACACCATCTGCCTGTCGATCTTCGTGGCAGAACTGGCCGCCAAGCTCTACGCCCGCGGGCTGTCGTTCTTCCGCTCCGGCTGGAACGTCTTCGATCTCGTCATCGTCGGCGTGGCGCTGGTGCCGGCGGGGCAGGGGCTCGCGGTGCTCCGCGCGCTGCGCATTCTGCGACTGCTGCGCGTGGTTTCGGTCGCGCCGACCCTGCGCCGGGTGGTCGAGGGCTTCGTCTCGGCGCTGCCCGGCATGGGCTCGGTCTTCCTGCTGATGGGGATCATCTTCTACATCGGCTCGGTGATCGCCACCAAGCTCTACTCGGCGACCTTCCCGGAGTGGTTCGGCACGCTCGGCGCCTCGGCCTATTCGCTGTTCCAGATCATGACGCTGGAAAGCTGGTCGATGGGCATCGTGCGCCCGGTGATGGAGG
>NZ_JBYNAH010000029.1:0-8264 GCF_059781815.1 Salipiger sp.
AGCAAGGCCGCCCCGCGCGGATCCCAACCACGAATGCGACCGATGAATGCGACCCATGAATGCGAGAGGTCAACGGCATGACATCCCTGCTCGAGATGTGCGCCATCACCAAGGAATTTCCCGGCGTCAAGGCGCTCGACAACGTCAACCTGACGGTCGCCCGGGGCGAGATCCACGCCATCTGCGGCGAGAACGGCGCCGGCAAGTCGACCCTGATGAAGGTGCTCTCCGGGGTCTATCCCGCCGGCACCTATGACGGCGAGATCCGCTACGACGGCCAGCCCGCGCGGTTCTCCGACATCAACGACAGCGAGGCGCTGGGGATCATCATCATCCACCAGGAGCTGGCGCTGGTGCCGCTGCTGTCGATCGCCGAGAACATCTTTCTCGGCAACGAACGCGCCACCAAGGGCATCGTCGACTGGCGCGAAACCTTCCGGATGACCACCGACCTGCTCGGGAAGGTCGGGCTGAACGAGGCGCCGGGCACCCTGATCGACAGCCTCGGCGTCGGCAAGCAGCAGCTCGTCGAGATCGCCAAGGCGCTCTCCAAGGACGTGAAGCTGTTGATCCTCGACGAGCCCACCGCGGCGCTGTCGGAGCATGACAGCCAGGCGCTGCTCGACCTGATGCTCGAGCTGAAGGCGCAGGGCGTCACCCAGATCATCATCAGCCACAAGCTCAACGAGGTGCGCCGGGTGGCCGACAGCGTGACGGTGATCCGCGACGGCGCGACGGTGTCGACGATGAACACCCGCACCGACGACATCACCGAGAACCGCATCGTTCGCGACATGGTGGGCCGCGACCTCTCGAACCGCTACCCGCCGCGCCCGCAGCGTGCCGGGGAGATGCTGATGGAGGTCGACGATTGGTCGGTCTGGCATCCCGAGCACAAGGACCGGCAGGTGATCCGCAACGCCTCGTTCCGGGTCCGCGCCGGCGAGGTGGTGGGCATTGCGGGCCTGATGGGCTCGGGCCGGACCGAGCTTGCGATGTCGATCTTCGGCCGCAGCTACGGCCAGAACATCTCGGGCCGGGTCAAGATGCACGGGCGCGAGGTCGACACCTCGACCGTCGGGCGCGCCATCGCGGCCGGGCTCGCCTATGTCACCGAGGACCGCAAGTCGCTGGGCCTGATCCTCGAGGAGACGATCCAGAAGAACATCACGCTGGCAAACCTGCCCAGCGTCTCGCGCAAGGGCATCATCTCGGAGGGCGAGGAGACCCGCGTCGCCGAGAGCTACCGGCAGGCGATGAACATCCGCACGCCCTCGGTCTTCCAGAAGGTGATGAACCTCTCGGGCGGCAACCAGCAGAAGGTGGTGCTGTCGAAATGGCTGTTCTCGGGCCCCGAGGTGCTGATCCTCGACGAGCCCACGCGCGGCATCGATGTCGGCGCGAAATTCGAAATCTACAACATCATCAACAGCCTCTCCGAAGAGGGAAAGGGCGTGGTGATGATCTCGTCGGAGATGCCGGAACTCTTGGGCATGTGCGACCGGATCTACGTGATGAACGAGGGCGCGCTGGTGGGCGAGCTGAGTGCCGCCGAGGCGAGCCAGGAGCGGATCATGTCGATGATCGTGACCGACGTGGTCGACGAGCCCGTCATGGGCGCGGCGGAATAGGGAGAGGGACAGTTGGAACTGGCTGAAAACAAACGCGGGAACGACGGCGGGAGCCTCGTTCAGTACCTGTCGAAGCACCTGCGCGAATACGGGCTTCTGGTGGCGCTGATCGCGATCATGATCTTCTTTCAGGTGGTCACCGACGGCACGCTGCTGAAGCCCGTCAACATCACCAACCTGTTCCTGCAGAACAGCTATATCATCATCATGGCGCTCGGCATGCTGATCGTCATCGTGGCCGGGCATATCGACCTCTCGGTCGGCTCGGTCATGGGCTTCATCGGCGCGCTGGCGGCGGTGATGATGGTGAACTGGGGCTGGCCGGTCTGGGCCACGATCCCCGCCTGCCTCGTCGCCGGCATCGTGATCGGGGCGTGGCAGGGCTACTGGGTCGCCTATTGGAAGATCCCGGCCTTCATCGTCACGCTGGCGGGCATGCTGGTGTTCCGCGGCCTGTCGCTGTGGCTGCTCGAGGGCCAGTCCGTCGGCCCGTTCGAGCGCAGCTTCCAGGCGCTCTCGACCGGCTTCATCCCCGACATCACCGGGCTTGGCCGGCCCAACGGCACGGCGCTTGCCGCCGGGGTGATCGCGGTGATGCTGATCGTCTGGCTCGGCCTGCGCCAGCGCATCACCAACCGCAAGTACGGCATGGAGGAAGAGCCCGCGGCGTTTTTCTGGGCCCGCACCATCATCGTCAGCGGCGCGCTGTTCTACGTCATGTACAAGCTCGCGGGGTTCCGCGGCCTGCCCAACGTGATGATCTCGATGGTGGTGCTGACGCTGATCTATGCCTTCATCACCGAGAACACCACGCTCGGCCGCCGGATCTATGCGCTCGGCGGCAACGAGAAGGCGGCCAAGCTCTCGGGGATCAAGACCGAGCGGCTGACCTTCCTCGCCTTCGTCAACATGGGCATGCTCGCGGCGCTGGCCGGGCTGATCTTCGCCGCGCGCCTCAACACGGCGACGCCGAAGGCCGGCTTCGCGGTCGAGCTCGACGTGATCGCGGCGGTGTTCATCGGCGGCGCGTCGATGTCGGGCGGCTCGGGCAAGATCATCGGAGCGGTGGTCGGCGCCTTCATCATGGGCGTGCTGAACAACGGCATGTCGATCATGGGCATCGGCATCGACTACCAGCAGGTCATCAAGGGCCTGGTGCTGCTCGCCGCGGTGTTCTTCGACGTCTACCAGAAAAACAAGGCCTGAGGCGCCCTGCCGGGGGCGCGGCTGCCGCGCCCCTGCCCGCCTCGTCAGATCTCCCTAGCAATGGACCGACCGACATGACGTTCAAACCTGCCCCCTGGCCCCGGCGCCTGCGCTCGCAGGAATGGTACGGCGGCAATTCCCGCGACACGATCTATCACCGCGGCTGGCTCAAGAACCAGGGACACCCGCACGATCTTTTCGACGGGCGCCCGATCATCGGCATCATGAACACCTGGTCCGACCTGACGCCCTGCAACGGCCACCTGCGCGAGCTGGCCGAGAAGGTGAAGGCGGGCATCTGGGAGGCCGGCGGCTTCCCGGTCGAGGTGCCGGTGTTCTCGGCTTCCGAGAACACCTTCCGCCCCACCGCGATGATGTACCGCAACCTCGCCGCGCTCTCGATCGAAGAGCAGCTGCGCGGCCAGCCCATCGACGGCGCGGTGCTGATGGTCGGCTGCGACAAGACCACCCCCTCGCTGCTGATGGCCGCCGCCTCCTGCGACGTGCCCTCGATCGTGGTCACCGGCGGGCCGATGCTGAACGGCTATTTCCGCGGCGAACGCGTGGGCTCCGGCACCCACCTCTGGAAATTCTCCGAAGCCGTGAAGGCCGGCGAGATGACCCAGGAGGAGTTCCTCGAGGCCGAGGCCGGCATGTCGCGCTCCACGGGGACCTGCAACACCATGGGCACCGCCTCGACCATGGCGTCGATGGCCGAGGCGCTCGGCATGGCGCTCTCGGGCAACGCCGCGATCCCGGCGGTCGACAGCCGCCGCCGCGTCATGGCGCAGCTCTCGGGGCGGCGCATCGTGCAGATGGTCAAGGACGATCTCAAGCCCTCCGACATCATGACCAAGCAGGCCTTCGAGAACGCCATCCGCACCAACGGGGCCATCGGCGGCTCGACCAACGCGGTCATCCACCTTCTGGCCATCGCCGGCCGGGTCGATGGCGTCGAGCTGACGCTGGATGACTGGGACCGCTGCGGCCGCGATGTCGAGACCATCGTCAACCTCATGCCGTCGGGCGAGTATCTGATGGAGGAGTTCTTCTACGCCGGCGGCCTGCCCGTGGTGCTCAAGCGGCTTGGCGAGGAGGGGCTGTTGCACAAGGACGCGCTCACCGTCTCGGGCGAGACCATCTGGAGCGAGGTCCGCGACGTACTCAACCACAACGAAGACGTGATCCGCCCGGTAGGCCGGGGCCTCACCCCGCAGGGCGGCATCGCGGTGCTGCGCGGCAACCTCGCCCCCAACGGCGCCGTGCTGAAGCCCTCGGCGGCCTCGAAGCACCTGCTTCAGCACAAGGGCCGTGCGGTCGTTTTCGAGGATATCGACGACTACAAGGCGCGGATCAACGATCCCGATCTCGACATCGACGAGACCTGTGTGATGGTGCTCAAGAACTGCGGTCCGAAGGGCTATCCGGGCATGTCGGAGGTGGGCAACATGGGGCTGCCGCCGAAGATCCTGCAAAAGGGCATCACCGACATGGTGCGGATCTCGGACGCGCGCATGTCGGGCACCGCCTATGGCACCGTGGTGCTGCACACCTCGCCCGAGGCCGCCGCCGGTGGTCCGCTGGCGGTGGTCCGCAGCGGCGACATGATCGAGCTCGACGTGCCCGGGCGGCGCCTGCATCTCGACATCTCCGAGGCCGAGCTGGCCGCGCGCCTCGCCAGCTGGTCCCCGACCGCCGAGAGCTTCGAGAGCGGCTATGGCTGGCTGCACCAGCAGCACGTGCAGGGTGCCGATACCGGGGCCGATCTCGACTTCCTCAGGGGCTGCCGGGGCAACGCCGTCGGAAAGGACTCGCACTGATGCAGATCGCACTCGCAGGCATCGGCAAGATCGCCATCGACCAGCACGTCCCCGCCCTCGCGGCCTCTTCCGACTGGGAGCTCGCCGCCACCGTCTCGCGCTCCGCCACGGTGGACGGGGTCGAGCCCTTCGACAGCCTCGAGGCGATGCTCGAGGCCCGGCCCGAGATCCGCGTCGTCTCGCTCTGCCTGCCACCCGTTCCGCGCTTCGAGTATGCCGCGAAGGCGCTGGCGGCGGGCCGGCACGTGATGCTCGAGAAGCCGCCGGGGGCGACGCTTTCGGAATGCGCCGAGCTCGAACGCATGGCCCGCGAGTGCGGCCTGTCGCTCTATGCCACGTGGCATTCGCGCGAGGCGCAGCAGGTCACCTCTGCCAAGACGTGGCTGGCGGATAAGACCCTGAAATCGCTCCACATCACCTGGCGCGAGGATGTCCGGCGCTGGCATCCCGGGCAGGACTGGATCTTTGCGCCCGGCGGGCTTGGCGTGTTCGATCCCGGCATCAACGCGCTGTCGATTCTGACCGAGATCCTGCCTGACTCGATCCACCTAAGCGAGGCCATTCTGGCCTTCCCCGAGAACCGTCAGGCCCCGATCGCGGCGGAGCTTGCCTTTCGCCACCCGGGCGGCGCGGCGATCTCCTGCGATTTCGACTTCCGGCAGGAAGGCGAGCAGACCTGGCAGATCGACGCGGTCTGCGCCGAGGGCACGCTGCGGCTCAGCCACGGCGGCGCGCAGATGTACGTCGATGGCGCGCCCTCCAGCGACGCGCTGACCGGGCTCGCCGGGGAGTACCCCCGGCTCTACGCCAAGATGGCGCAGCTCGTGCGCAATGGCCTGATCGACATGGATCTCGCGCCGATGCGCCACGTCGCCGACGCCTTCCTGCTGGGCCGCCGCGAGACCGTCGCCCCCTTTCATTTCTGACCCCGAGGAGCTTTCGTGACCGACCTCAAGACCACCCCGCTCACCGGCATCCTGCCCGTCGCGCCCACCCCCTTCCATGACGACGGATCGCTCGACCTCGAGGGCATGAAGAACACGCTCGACTGCCTGATCGATCAGGGCGTCGACGCGATCTGCATCCTTGCCAACTATTCCGAGCAGTTCGTGCTCTCCGACGAGGAGCGCCGCATCCTCACCGGGCTCTGCCTCGAGCACGTGGCGGGCCGGGTGCCGGTGATCGTCACGATCTCGCATTTCTCCACGCAGGTGGTGGTCGAGCGGGCGCGCTATGCGCACTCGCTCGGCGCCGCGATGCTGATGATGATGCCGCCCTATCACGGCGTCGGGCTGGTGCCCGCGGCGGAGGGCATCTTCGAGCATTTCGCCGCGGTCTCCGATGCCGTCTCGATCCCGATCATGATCCAGGACGCGCCGCTCTCGGGCGTGACGCTGCCGGTGCCCCTGCTGGCAAAGATGGCGCGGGAGATCGAGAATGTCTGCTATTTCAAGATGGAGACTCCGTTTGCCGCCGACAAGCTCGAGGCGCTGATCAGCGCTGGCGGCACCGACATCATCGGCCCCTTCGACGGCGAGGAGGCGGTGACCCTTCTGGCCGATCTCGATGCCGGGGCCACGGGAACGATGACCTCGGGGATGTTCGCCGAGAAGATCCGCCCCATCGTCAGCCACTACCTCGCCGGGGACAAGGCGGCGGCGCTGGCGCAGTGGCAGCTCTGCCTGCCGCTGATCAACCACGAGAACCGCCAGTGCGGGCTGCGCGCCTGCAAGGTGATCTACAAGGAAGGCGGGGTCATCGCCTCGGATCACGTGCGCCACCCGCTGAAGCCGATGTCGCCGCGCACCCGCACCCGGCTGCTGGAACTGGCGCGGGATCTCGACATCATGGCGCTGCGCTGGGGCAAGTGAGGGAACAACGGAATGACATTTCACGGCAACCACCTGATCGCCGGCACCTGGGTCGGCAGCGACGAGACCTTCTCCTCGACGCCGGTCACCGGCAGCCCCATCGCGGTCTCCCGGGGCACGCCCGCGCTGATCGACAAGGCCGCGAGAGCCGCCGAGGCCGCGTTCCCGGCCTATGGCGCCACCCCGCGCGAGGCCCGCACCGCGTTCCTCGAAACCATCGCCGACCAGATCGAGCTGCGCGGCGCCGCCATCACTGCCATCGGCACCGCCGAGACCGGGCTGCCCGCCGCCCGGCTCGAGGGCGAGCGCGGCCGCACCACCGGCCAGCTGCGGCTCTTCGCGGCGCATATCCGCGACGGCGCCTATCTCGACATCCGCCACGATCCCGCCCTGCCCGACCGCGCGCCGCTGCCGCGCCCGGACCTGCGGCTGGTGCAGCGCCCGGTGGGGCCGGTGGCGGTGTTCGGCGCCTCGAACTTCCCGCTCGCCTTCTCGACCGCCGGCGGCGACACCGCCTCGGCCCTCGCCGCGGGCTGCCCGGTGGTTGTGAAGGGCCACGAGGCTCATCCCGGCACCGCCGAAATCGTCGCCGAGGCGATCCGCGCCGCCATCGAGGCCACCGGCATGCCTGCCGGAACGTTCTCGATGATCCATGGCGGCAGCCACGAGGTCGGCGGCGCGCTCGTGCGTCATCCGCTGATCAAGGCGGTTGGCTTCACCGGCTCGCTCGGCGGCGGCCGGGCTCTCTTCGACCTTTGCGCGCAGCGCCCCGAGCCGATCCCGTTCTTCGGCGAGCTGGGCTCGATCAACCCGATGTTCTTCCTGCCCGCCGCCATGGCGGCCCGCGCCGCCGGCATGGCCAGGGACTGGGCCGGCTCGCTCACCATGGGGGCGGGGCAGTTCTGCACCAATCCCGGCGCGCTGGTGCTGCTCGAAGGTCCCGAAACCGAGGCCTTCCTCGCCGCCGCGAAAGAGGCGCTCGACGCTACCGCGCCGCAGGTCATGCTGACCCGGGGCATCGCCGAGGCCTACCGCGCCGGGGCCGCAACGCTCTCGTCCCAGAGCGGCGTACAGGAGGTGATGAGCTCGACCTGCGACCTGCGCGACGCCACGCCCTATCTCCTGCGCACCACCGGCGCGGCCTGGATGGCGAACGAGACGCTGGGCCACGAGGTCTTCGGGCCGCTGGGGATCGCCATCGTGGTCCGCGACGCGGAGGAGATGCTGGCGGTGGCGCAGAGCTTTGCCGGGCAGCTCACCGCCACGCTGATGATGGAGGAGGCCGACACCGCGCTGGCGCAGCGCCTGATGCCGGTGCTAGAGCGCATGGCGGGGCGGGTCCTGGCGAACGGGTTTCCCACCGGGGTCGAGGTCTGCGACGCCATGGTGCATGGCGGCCCCTACCCGGCCTCGACGAATTTCGGCGCGACCTCGGTCGGGACGATGGCGATCCGGCGCTTCCTGCGCCCGGTCTGCTATCAGAACCTCCCCGAGGCGCTGCTGCCGCAGGACCTGCAATGAGGTCGCGGCTCCGGCCCGCCCTCGGAGGTTTGCGCAGCTGTAGACCCCTTGCCCCGCCGCGACTTCCACCTTGCACGACCGGTGCCGGGCCGGCCACAGTAGTGGGGGGGGGGGGGCACGCCGCCCCCGCGGGGTGGGTGCGTGAACCAGGCCCACACGCGCACACCCCCCCCCCGGCGGGGAAAACGGATCAGGCGTCGTGCACGTAGTAGCGG
>NZ_JBYNAH010000029.1:8274-30163 GCF_059781815.1 Salipiger sp.
CTGCTGCCCTGCCGGGGGGGGTGGTGACTCTTGGTGGGTGGTGCGTGTCCCCCCCCGCGCCGGGGGTTTGACGACATGACCGCGACCATCTGCGACACCCGCCCCTGCGAGCTGGGCGAAGGCGCGTTCTGGCACCCGGAGCGGCAACAGCTTTTCTGGTTCGACATCCTGCGTGCGCGGATGCTCTCGGTCGACGCCACGGGCCCGCGGACCTGGCAGTTCGACGAGATGCACTCCGCCGCCGGCTGGATCGACCGCGAGACGCTGCTGATCGCCTCCGAGACCGGGCTATGGCGCTTCGATATCGGCTCCGGCGCGCGCGAGCGGCTGGCCGGGATCGAGGCCGACAGCGCTGCCACCCGCTCGAATGACGGGCGCGCGGATCCTCAGGGCGGCTTCTGGATCGGGACGATGGGCAAACAGGCCGAGCCCGAGGCGGGCGCGATCTATCGCTACGTCGATGGCGAGGTGACCCTGCTCTATGACCGCATCTCGATCCCGAACGCGATCTGTTTCAGCCCCGACGGGACAAGCGGGTATTTCGCCGACACCCGCCGGCAGATCATCTGGCGGGTGGCGCTCGACGCGGGCGGCTGGCCGCGCGGCGAGCGAAAGGTCTTCCTCGACCTGAGTGCGCAGGGCCTGTTTCCCGACGGCGCGGTGATCGACGCCGAGGGCGGGCTGTGGAACGCCCAGTGGGGCGCGAACCGGGTCGCGCGCTACCTGCCTGATGGACGGTTCCACCGCGAGATCCTCGTGGGCGGGCGGCACAGCGCCTGCCCGGCCTTTGGTGGGCCCGACCTAAGGCGGCTCTATGTCACCACCGCGCGCGAGGGAATCGCGCAGCCCGACGCCGCGCAGGGGTTGCTCTATCAGGCCGAAAGCCCGGTCGCGGGCCGTCCCGAGCCGAGGGTGCGGGCCTGACATGGCGCGCGGACAGGTCTCCGTCTTTGGCACGCTGCCCAATGGCACGCAGGTCACGCAGGTCGAGATCGGGAGCGGCGCGCTCCGCGCCTCGCTCCTGAGCCACGGCGCGCGCCTGCGCGTCCTGCGGCTCGACGGGGTGGCCCATCCGCTCGTCCTCGGGGCGTCGCGTCTCGCGCCCTATCTTGGCGAGATGGCCTATTTCGGTGCTACGGTGGGGCGCTATGCCAACCGGATTGCCGGGGGCCGATTCACGCTCGACGGGCAGGAGGTCCAGCTCGACCGCAACGAGGCCGGCCGGACCTGCCTGCACGGGGGCCGCGAGGGGGCGGCCACTATACCGTGGCGGTTGGTCGACCATGGCATCGATCACGCGCGTTTCACGCTGACCCTGCCGGACGGTCACATGGGTTTCCCCGGAGAGCTCGCCGTCACCACCACCTACCGCTGCCGCGGGAGTGCGCTCGAGATCGTCACCGAAGCCAAGCCCGACGCTCCCTGCCCACTCTCCTTCGCGCATCATTCCTATTTTGCGCTGACCGATGGCGGTGACATCGCGCCCTGCCTCCTCCAGATCGCCGCAGAGCACTACCTGCCCGTCGATGCGCAGAAGATCCCGACCGGCGAAATCGCGGCCGTTGCTGGCACACCCTTCGACTTCCGAGAGCCCCGAGCCCTTCGGGATCAGGCCCTCGACCACAACTTCTGCCTTTCCCCGGGCACCTCGCCCGCGGCCCGCGTAACGGCACCGTCGGGGCTGCAACTCGACGTGGAGACCGACGCACCGGGCTTGCAGGTCTACACTGCCGATCACTTTGGGGCGACAAAGACAGCCCCGGGGGGCTGTCCGCACCTCGTGCCGCGATCCGGTCTCGCGCTGGAAACGCAGGAATGGCCGAATGCACCAAACAAATCAACTTTTCCGTGCTCAGTGATCCGCTCCGGCGAAGTCTACCGCAACCAGACGACCTACAGGTTCCACAAGTCATGAGCCGACGTTTGCCGCATCGTCGCTTTGGCTTGAAGAGTGGGAGCGTTCTGGCATCCAATTCGGTCATTTTGACATCGCTTCAGCAGAAATGGGCGGCGCCTACCGACAAGCTCGCCGCCGCGAAAGCTCCGATGGGCGCGGCGCCGCGAAACGAAAGCGCGTCAGAGAGAGGGCCTCAGGGCCCATCTCCCTGATCGCCGTCAGCCCCAGCATACCGATATCGGCGCGCAGCTCGTTGACCAGGATTCGAATGGCATGCTCGACCCCGGGCTGCCCGGCTACCGTTGCGGCGTAGTTGAACGGCCGGCCGAGGAACACGAAAGCTGCCCCGAGACCCGCCGCCTTCAGGATGTCGGTGCCGCGCCAAAAACCGCCGTCGATCATGACGGGCAGCTCCGGGACCGCGGCCACCACGGACGGCAGGGCGCGCAATGGCGACAGCGCGTGGTCGAGTTGGCGGCCTCCATGGTTGGAAACGATGATCGCGTCGACCCCGGTGTCGCGCGCCCGGATCGCATCCTGCGGATGCAGGATCCCCTTCAGGACAAGCCGGCCAGCCCATTCCCGACGCACCTGCTTGACCTGCGCCCAACTCAGGCGCTCGCGACCGGAAAAGTCCCGTACCGCCCGGCTCGAGAGCAGCGGCGCGCCGCGCCCGGCATCGGCGTTTTCGAAATACGGCATGCCGTGCTGTGCGAAGGTCCGAAGGAAAGTGCCGATCGCCCAGCCAGGATGGGTCATCCCGTCCCAGGCCAGCTTGAGGTTCGGGCGCAGCGGCGTCTTGTAGCCATTGCGGACGTTGTTCTCGCGGCTCGGCACGACCGAGCTGTCGACAGTGATCACGAAGGTGCCGATCCCCGCCGTCGCCACGCGCTTCAGCAGCGCCGAGACATCCTCCGGCTCAGGCGGCAGGTAGGCCTGGTACCAGACGCCCGGCGCCGCCTCGGCGATCTCCTCCATGCGGATCAGCGAGGCGGCGCTGATGACCATCGGTATGCCTGCGGCCTCTGCCGCTTTCGCCAGGGCGAGATCGCCGCGATAGCCACTGAGCGAGGAGACGCCCATCGGCGCGATGCCGAACGGTGCTGAGTAGGTTCGGCCCAGAAGCTCAGTCTCGAGCGATCTGCTCGAGACATCGCGCAGGACGCGGGTGACGAAGTCGATCTCGGCGAAGGCGGCTTGGTTGCCCTCCAGCGCGGCGTTGGTCTCGGCCGCGCCGGAGATGTAGCCGAAGATCGGCTTCGGTAATTTACGTGCCGCGGCCTTTTCGAAATCGCGCAGCGACAGGATCCTGCGCAGTCTCCGCTCAACAATGGCATTCGCACCACGCGAGAGCAGCGAGGGCGTGTCAGTCATTCCGGTCTGCCTTTCCAGTGCGCGCGCCAACCGCGCCACCGATCTCTGCGAGCACGCGCGAGAGGTGCTTCTGCATAGCGCTTTCGGCGGCCTCCGGGTCGCGGGCGATAATGGCATCGCAGATTGCCACGTGATCGGCGTGATTTCTTTCTCGCGACGGGCGGTCATGCATGGCGAGGATGCGCTTCTGCTCAGCACCGAAGACCTTGATCAGCGACAGGATCGTGTCGGCAAGAATCGGGTTGTCGGCGGCCTCAGCAATCCGCGCGTGGATGCTCATGTTGGCCTTGTGCTCACCACCGGCGCCGCTCAGGGCGCGCTCGGCGGCTTCGATGGCCTCGCGCAGCGCCCCGGCCTGCAGGTCAGTAATGTACCGCGCCGCCTTGGCGGCAACTGCGGGCTCGATGGCGAGACGTGCGTCGAGCAGGTGAAGCAATGTCTGGTCATGGCCCAGCAGCGCATCGGGATGACCGGTGATCACCGGCAGGTGCGTGCGCGTCATGTAAATGCCCGAGCCGTGTCGGATCTCGACCCCGCCGAGATTGGCGACCCGTTGTAGCGCCTCGCGCATGGTCGGCACCGAGACCCCGAAGCGCTCCGAGAGCGCCTTGATCGACGGCAGCCGGTCGCCCGGCGCGAGCCCCTCCTCGCGCGCCATCTCCAGCACCGCCTGGACTAGCGTTTCTGTCAGCGAGGGCATTCTGCCGAGAAGATGGGCCACGCGCGTCTCCAAAGTAAAGGTCATCTGATGACTAGTTGACTTGTTCGGATCCGTCAATATGGTCGAGCTCGCACATTCCGGGAGCGCGCCAGCTTCCGCCCCAGAAGGAGACTGCGATGACGACCCGACCTCTTGTCCTCAAGGCTGCGAAACTTCCCGACGAGATCGCCTCTGCACTGGCCGCATCGTTCGAGGTGGTCGACCTGCCCGAGGGTGAGGCCGAGATCGCGGCGACCCTGCGGGAGCACGGCCCGCGCATTCGCGGCATCGCGGTCAGGAAGCGACAGATCCGCGCCGACCTGCTCGACAGCTTGCCGACGCTCGAGATCGTCGCAAGCTATTCCGCCGGGCTCGAGAACGTCGATACCGAGCATTGCCACCAATCCGGCATCGCGGTCACCAACACCTCGCACATCCTCGCCGAAGAGGTCGCCAACCTGACGGTGATGCACTGCCTCGCGGTGACGCGGCAGCTTGTACGCGCGCACGAGTTCGTCCGCTCCGAGGACTGGACGCGCGGACAGTTTCCCCTCACCCATTCACTGAACGGCATGGAAGTGGGCATCATTGGGCTCGGGCATATCGGTCAAGCCATAGCTCGCCGGCTCGAGGTGATGGGCGCGCGCGTCAGCTACTACGGGCCGCGGAAGAAACCGGTCGAGCTGCCTTATTTCGACAGTCCCGAGGCGCTGGCGGAGGCGACACAGATGCTGGTCGTGTCCTGCCCGCTGAGCGACACCACGCGCGGCCTCGTGAGCCGCGAGGTGATCGCAGCGCTCGGGCAGGACGGATATCTCGTGAACATCTCGCGCGGACCCATCGTCGACGAGGACGGTCTGATCGCGGCGCTCAAAGCGAAACAGCTCGCCGGCGCGGCGCTCGACGTGTTCGAGCAAGAGCCCCATGTGCCCGAAGCCCTCAGGACGCACCCCTCGGTCATCCTGACACCGCATATCGGATCTGGCACCGAAGAGACCCGGCGCCAGATGGGGCTGTCAATGGTGCAGTCGCTGAGAGAGGCGCTGGGGGCCTGAGGCCCGCCTCTCAGGCGGCAAAGAAATCCGGGTTCCGCTCGCGAATCTGATCGGCCATGGCGAGCGTGCCGGAGAGGTGCTCGCGCAGCACGGCGCAGGCCGCCTCGACATCGCCGGCCTCGATCGCGTCGAGAATGCGGGTATGGCAATCGACGATCGATTGCGTCTTGCCCGGGTCGGGCAGGTTCAGCTTGCGCAGCCGGTCGATATGGCCCGAGCGCGCATCGATCACCGAGAACAGGCTCTCGACCCCAACCGCTTCATAAAGCGCGTAATGGAAGGCACGGTCGAGCCGCACGAAGGACGAGAGGTCGCCTGCCTCCCGCGCCGCGATCTGCTGCGCGAGGTTGGAGCGCGCGGCCTGGATCGGCGCCGCGGACCCCTGCTGCGCCAGGCGCCGGACGACCTCGAGCTCGAGCGACAGGCGCAGAAAGTGAGTCTCCTGCGCATGCGCGAGGTCAATCTTCGACACCTCGGTCTTCGACTGCGGGAAGATCCGGATCAGACCCTCTTCCTCGAGCTTAATGAGCGCATCCCGCACCGGGGTCAGGCTGACCTGATACTCCGTCGCGATCTCAGAGCGCGAGATGTACTGCCCGGGCGCGAGGTCGAGGTTCAGGATTCGCTCGCGCAGAGAGTCATGGAGCGTGACGCTGGCCGACGCGCGCCGGATCGTCGGACGCCGACGCTGCTGGGGGGTCATCATATCGTTCGGCAACGGTTTTATCGCTCTGCATCCACTTCTTTGACGGAGACTATAAACAAGTCTTGCTCGATGCACACTAATATATTAGCACATTAGAAGGCCGGGGAGGAGGGCTTCCCGGGTGAATAGGGGAGGAAACCCAGATGAAATTCGCGAGAACCGCGCTCCTTGCAGGCTGCGCATCTGTCATCGCAGCCGTCGCCCACGCGGAAACATTCAACATCCAGACGTCGTTCAACGCGGGCGATTTCTCGACCCAGTACCTGACCGAGAACTGGCTTCCGAAGATCAAGGAACGGACCGATGGCCGGGTCGAGGTCATCCTGTCGCCGAACAGCGCCGTGGTTCCGGCGCGCGAGACTCAGGAAGCCATCGCCGCCGGCGTCATCGACGGCGACTGGACCTCGGCCTCCTATTTCGTCGGCGTCGAGCCGGCCTACGGCCTTCTTGGCGACCTGATTGCCGGATACGACACGCCCGAGCAAATGATGGGCTTCTGCCGCGAAGGCGGCGGCGAGGCGCTGTTCCAGAAGGCGGCCGACAGCCTGACCGGCGGCGAGGTCAAGGTCGTGGCCTGCGGCCCCTACTCGCGCGAGGCACTCGCCTCCCGTGTACCGATCCGCACTTTCGAGGACCTGCAGGGCAAGAAGATCCGCTCCCCTGAAGGCATGGCCTCGGCGGTGTTCCAGGCGGCCGGCGCCTCTCCGGTCAGCATCCCCTTCTCCGAGGTCTTCGGGGCGCTCGAGAAAGGCATCGTCGACGCGGCCGACGCTTCTGCTTACGTCAACAACGACGCCACCGGCATGCAGGACGTGGCCCCCTACCCGCTCTACCCCGGCATCCATTCGATGCCGAACATGCAATTTACCGTGAACATGGAGAAGTGGGAGTCGCTGTCCGAGGAAGATCAGACCGCGCTGCGCGACTGGTGGTACGAGGCACAATCCTCGATGCGCGACGAGGTGCACAAGCTCGACCAGGAACTGGCCGCCCGCGACGACGCCTCCGAGAAGATCGAGGTCATCAACTGGGCGCAGGAAGACCGCGACCAGATGCGTGAAGTCGCGCGCGGACAGTGGGAGGAATATGCCACCAAGTCCGAGCTCGCGAAAGAAGTCTACGACGCGCATATCGCCTACATGACGAAGATCGGCCTGTTGAAGTAAGCTACCGTCTCTCCGCCCCGGCCGTGCACGACCGGGGCGGTCCATCCCCCCCCACCATACTCGTGGAGAAAGCGATGTCTCGCCTTCTTGCCCGCTATGCCGACGGCATGGACCGCTTCAGCGTCTTTGTCGGCCAGGCCTGCTCTGTCCTGTTCTTCACCTGCATCGCCATATCCGCGCTCGAGGTGGTGCTGCGCTACGGCTTCGACCGGCCGACGGTCTGGTCGACCGAGCTTGCCATGACGCTCTGCGCGACCGCCTGGGTGCTGGCCGTGGGCTTCGTGACCGAGCGCAACCGGCACATCTCGATCACCATGCTCGAGCTGGTGGTCAGCCCTCGGGTCTGGCGCCTGTTTCGGCTGCTGCAGATGCTGATCGCCTTCGGCTCCATCCTGATCCTGACCATCGCGCTCTGGAAGCCGGCGATGAAAGTCCTTTCGCGCACCGAATTCGCGGGCACCGCGCTGAACTCGATCCAGCCGACGATCTTCAAGGTCCTGATCGTGATCGGCTGCCTCCTCTACCTCGCCCAGTTGGCCGCGAACATTATTCGCTGGATCCAACGCACCGAAGGAGACATGTCCAGTGGGCATTGAATACATCACCCTCCTGATCGTCGTCTCGCTGCTGGGGCTGATGGCGGTCGGCGTACCGCTCGGCATCACCACGCTCACGGTCTCGCTGGCCACGGCCATCCTCTATTTCGGCACCCGCGCCGGCTTCTTCATCGTCGCCGCCAACGTCAGCGAGGTTCTGCACAAGTACGAACTGATCGCGGTGCCGTTCTTCGTCTTCATGGCGAACGTGTTGGAACGATCAGGAATCGCCAAATCCCTCTTCGACTCCATGGCCATCATGGGCGGACGCTTCCGCGGCTCGGTCGGGGTGCAGACCTGCATCGTCGCCGTGGTGCTGGCCGCCATGTCCGGCATCATGGGCGGCGAGATCGTGATGCTCGGCCTGATCGCGCTGCCGCAGATGCTGCGGCTCGGCTATGACAAGCACCTGTCGATCGGCATCATTTGCGCCGCCGGCGCGCTGGCCACGCTGATCCCGCCCTCGGTCGTTCTCATCATCTACGGCCTCGCGGCGCAGGTCTCGATCACCAAGCTCTTCGCCGCCTCTGCGGTGCCCGGGCTGATCCTCGCCTCGCTCTACATCACCTACATCCTCATCCGGGTGCGGCTGAAGCCCTCGATGGCACCGATCTACGACATCCCCGAGACCGGCCTGCCTTTCTTCCAGCGCCTGAAGTTCCTCAAGGGCGTGATCCTTCCCGGCCTGCTGATCGGGACCGTGCTGGGCATCATCTATTCCGGCATCGCCACCGTCACCGAGGCCGCCGCCATCGGCGCCGTGGGGGCCCTGGTGGTCGCCGCAATCCGCGGCGAGCTGCAGTGGAAGATGGCCCGCGACGCAATGCGCCAGACGGTGCTCACCGTGGGCTCGATCATCTGGCTCGTGCTGGGCGCAGTGTCGCTGATCGGGATCTACAACCGCATCGGCGGCGGAGAGTTCCTCCGTGGCATCCTGACCGGGCTCGACGTCGCCCCGATCATGGTGATCGTCGTGATGATGCTCATCGTGATGGTGCTTGGCACCTTCCTCGAATGGATCGCGATCATCTTCATCACCGTGCCGATCTTCGCCCCCGTGGTCGTCGATCTTGGCTTCGACCCGGTCTGGTTCGGCGTGCTCTTCGCCATGAACATCCAGATCTACTACCTCTCGCCGCCCTTCGGCCCCGCCTGCTTCTTCCTGAAGTCGGTCGCGCCGAAAGGCATCGAGCTGCAGGACATCTTTGTCGCCGTGCTGCCCTTCATCGCGCTGCAGGCCGTCGGGCTGTTCCTGGTGCTCTTCATACCCGAGCTGGCGCTCTGGCTGCCCTCGCTGATGGAATAGGAGACCCACCATGTCAGATGACCATCTCACCCGGCAGGACGAGGACATCTCCGCACCCGAGCTAGAAGCGGAAGACAGCCAGGACGGCTACGACTTCGGCAACTGGCCCGAGCTCTTCGGCCTCGTTCTAACCGGCCTCCTGATCTGGCTCACATTCGCTTTCACGGGATGACCGACATGACCCGAAAGACACCTGAAACCCTGCGGTCGGCCCGCTGGTTCGCGCCTGACGACCTGCGCTCCTTCGGCCACCGCTCGCGGATGATGCAGCTCGGCTACGGCGAAGAGGATTACCGCGACAAGCCGGTGATCGGCGTTCTCAACACCTGGTCCGAGCTCAACACCTGCCACGCCCATTTCAAGGACCGCGTGCATGACGTGAAGCGCGGCGTGCTGCAGGCCGGCGGCCTGCCGGTCGAGATGCCGGCGCTGTCGGTCGACGAGAGCAACATCAAGCCGACCTCGATGCTCTACCGCAACATGCTGGCGATGGAGACCGAGGAGATGATCCGCTGTCACCCGCTCGACGGCGTGGTGCTGATGGGCGGCTGCGACAAGACCACGCCCGGCCTCGTCATGGGCGCGATCAGCGCCGGTGTGCCGCTGATCTACCTGCCCGCGGGGCCGATGCTGCGCGGCAACTACGCCGGCAAGATCCTCGGCTCGGGCTCGGACGCGTGGAAATACTGGGACGAGCGCCGCGCCGGCAACATCTCCGACGAGGAGTGGCTCGGCGTGCAGGGCGGCATCGCGCGCTCGGCGGGCACGTGCATGACCATGGGCACCGCCTCGACCATGACCGCCATTGCCGACGCCATGGGCATCACCCTGCCCGGCGCCTCGTCGATCCCGGCGGTCGACAGCAACCACCAGCGCATGTCGGCCGCCTGCGGGCGCCGCATCGTCGAGATGGTCTGGGAGGATATGACCCCCGACCAGATCATCACCGCCGCCGCCTGCCGCAACGCCGCCATCGTCGCCATGGCGACCGGCTGCTCGACCAACGCGGTGGTCCACCTCATCGCCATGGCGCGCCGCGCCGGCGTGCCGATGCAGCTCGAGGAGCTTGACGCGCTCGGCCGCACCACGCCGCTGATCGCCAATGTCCGCCCCTCGGGCAAGGACTACCTGATGGAGGATTTCTACTATGCCGGCGGCCTGCGCGCGCTGATGAAGCAACTCGAGGACCGGCTCGACACCTCCTGCATGACGGTCACCGGCAAGACCGTGGGCGAGAATCTCGAAGGCGCCGAGGTCTACAATGACGATGTCATCCGGCCGCTCTCGAACCCGGTCTACCACGAGGGCTCGCTGGCGGTGCTGAAGGGCAATCTCTGCCCCGATGGCGCGGTGATCAAGCCCGCCGCCTGCGATCCGAAATACCACGTGCACGAAGGTCCGGCGCTTGTGTTCGACAGCTATCCCGAGATGAAGAAATTCGTCGATGACGAGACCTCCGAGGTGAGCCCAGACCACGTCATGGTGCTGCGCAATGCCGGCCCGCTCGGCGGACCGGGCTTCCCGGAATGGGGCATGCTGCCGATCCCCAAGGCACTGATCAAGCAGGGCCACCGCGACATGCTGCGGATCTCGGACGCGCGCATGTCGGGCACCTCCTACGGCGCCTGCGTGCTGCACGTCTCGCCCGAGAGCTTCGTCGGCGGCCCGCTGGCGCTGCTCAAGACCGGCGACATCGTGCGCCTCGACCTGCCCAACCGCTCGCTCGACATGCTGGTCAGCGAGGAGGAGCTGGAGGCCCGCCGTAAGGCGCTCGTGCCGCCGGAGCCGCGCTTCGAGCGGGGCTGGGGCTGGATGTTCTCCAAGCACGTGCTGCAGGCCGATCAGGGCTGCGACTTCGACTTCCTGAAATCCGACTTCGGCAAGACCGCCGGAGAACCCGACATCTTCTGAGGACTCCAGAAATGACCGATTACGTCCTGTCCGACGAGACCCGCGCCAGGTACAAGCGCATCTCGACCGCCTCCATCGCGACCCAGCTCTACAAGCGCGGCCTGCGCAACCAGTTCATCCAGGGCGTCCAGCCGGTCGCCGCGAAAGCCGAGAACATGGTCGGGCAGGCCTTCACCCTGCGCTACATCCCGGCCCGCGAGGATCGCAACCCGATCGAGGTGTTCCGCAACGCCGATCACCCGCAGCGCGTCGCGGTCGAGACCTGCCCCGCCGGGCACGTGCTGGTAATGGATGCGCGCGGCGATAGCTCGGCGGCGACCGCAGGCTCGATCCTCGTCACCCGGATGGCGGTGCGCGGCTGCGCCGGGCTGGTCACCGATGGCGGCCTACGCGATTTCGAGGGCATCGGCGCGCTCGACATGCCGGCCTATGCCGCCTGCCCCTCGGCCCCCACCAACCTCACCAAGCACGAGGCGCTCGACATCAACGTGCCGATCGCCTGCGGCGAGGTCGCGGTGTTCCCCGGCGACGTGCTGGTGGGCGACGGCGACGGCGTGATGGTGATCCCGGCGCATCTTTCGGAAGAGATCGCCGAGGTCTGCGCCGGCATGGAGGATTTCGAGGCCTTCGTGCTCGAAGAGGTCGAAAACGGCGCGCCGATCATCGGGCTCTACCCCTGCACCAAGGACGAGAACCAGAAGAAGTTCGAAGCCTGGCGCGACAAGACCGGCTGCTGAGCAACGTCACGGCAGACGGGCGCGGCACGCTCCGCGCCCGTTTTCCTGCACAGATGAAAGGACACCCCATGAGCTTCACTCCCCATGGCAAGCACCTGATCGCCGGCGCCTGGATCGGCACCGAGGCGACCTTCTCCTCCGAGCCGGCCCACGGCCCGGCGCATGACTTCTCCGTCGGCACGCCCGAGCTCGTCGATCAGGCGGTGCAGGCCGCCGAAGAGGCGTTCTGGAGCTACGGCTATTCCAGCCGCGCGGACCGCGCCGCCTTCCTCAATGCCATCGCCGACGAGATCGAGGCCCGCGCCGAGGCCATCACCGAGATCGGCACGCAGGAAACCGGCCTGCCCGAGGCCCGGCTGCAGGGCGAGCGCGGCCGCACCACCGGCCAGCTGAGGCTCTTCGCCGAGCACATCCGCAAGGACGAGTATCTCGACCGCCGTCACGACGAAGCGCTGCCCGACCGCGCGCCGCTGCCGCGCCCCGACCTGCGGATGATGCAGCGCCCGGTCGGCCCGGTGGCCGTGTTCGGCGCCTCGAACTTCCCGCTGGCCTTCTCGGCCGCCGGCGGCGACACCGCCGCGGCGCTGGCCGCCGGCTGCCCGGTGGTGGTCAAGGGCCACTCCGCACATCCCGGCACCGGCGAGATCGTCGCCGAGGCGATCCAGGCCGCCATCGCGTCCTGCGGCATGCCCAAGGGCGTATTCTCGCTGATCCAGGGCGGCAAGCGCGATGTTGGACAGGCGCTGGTGCAGCACCCGCTGATCAAGGCGGTGGGCTTCACCGGCTCGCTCGGCGGTGGCCGTGCGCTCTTCGATCTCTGCGCCCAGCGTCCCGAGCCGATCCCGTTCTTCGGCGAGCTTGGCTCGGTCAACCCAATGTTCATGCTGCCCGAGGCGGTGGCCGCGCGCGGCGCCGATCTCGGCACCGCCTGGGCGGGGTCGCTGACCATGGGCGCAGGCCAGTTCTGCACCAATCCCGGCATCGCCGTGGTACTGGAGGGCCCCGAGAGCGACGCCTTCGTCGAAGCCGCCCGCGCCGCGCTCTCGGAGGCCGGCGGGCAGGTCATGCTGACCGATGGCATCGCCGAGGCCTACAGCTCCGGCGCGGCTAAGATGGGCGAACAGACCGGGGTGCAGGACCTGCTGACCTCGATGTGCGACCGCCGCGAGGCCAAGCCGTTCCTCTACAAGGTCGCCGCCGCCGACTGGCTCGGCAACCACGCGCTGAGCGAAGAGGTGTTCGGACCGCTGGGGCTCGTGGTGGTGGCGCGCGATGCAGATGAGATGGACAAGGTCGCGCGCAGCTTCGACGGCCAGCTCACCGCGACCCTGCACATGGATGCAGGCGACACCGCCCTTGCCCGCCGGCTGCTGCCGGTGCTCGAGCGCAAGGCAGGCCGGGTGCTGGCCAACGGCTTCCCGACCGGCGTCGAGGTCTGCGACAGCATGGTGCATGGCGGCCCCTACCCCGCCTCGACCAATTTCGGCGCCACCTCGGTCGGCACGCTGTCGATCCGCCGCTTCCTGCGCCCGGTCTGCTACCAGAACCTGCCCGAGGGCATCCTGCCTATGGATCTGGGTTAAAACTTCATAAAAGGCACAATGCGCGAACGAGGGGTGGTCGGCGTAAGCTGACCACCCCCTGTTGCCTCCGGGCCCCAGCGCCGGCTTGCCTCGGCGTCCCTCACCGACACCTGGCGGCGCGTTCTCCCGACGCGTGAGCCCGGTGGGAAAGATGCACCAGCCCCCCGTCACGACATTTTTTATCATCCTCCCTTCGCCGCCGCCCTGTCGGTCGCGCGCGGGCCGTTCACGGCGCCCTCCGCCATTGGCCCGAACGAGGCGCGGCAATGATGATTGGACCCTCGCGGCAAATATTGTATAAAATAATTCTGCCGCCGCTTTGGCCGCACCAGCCATTCAGGAGCACGACGGGGATGAAGCAACCCAAGACCACGACCCCTCACGGGGCGCCCGTCCTTGAGGCCGACACCGTCACGCAGCGCGACAGCTATCCGACGCTGCACGCCCGCATCCTCGACAGCCTTCGCGAAGATATCCTCTCCGGCGCACTGGTAGAGGGCACGGCGCTCCGGCAAGACCAGCTGGCAAGCCGGTACGGCGCCAGCCGCATCCCCGTGCGCGAGGCGCTTCTGCAGCTCGAGGGCGAGGGGCTGGTGCGCCAGCAGGCCAACCGAGGCTATACCGTCTCCAAGCTGTCGCTCGCAGAAATCAGCGAGGAGTTCGATCTCCGGGCAATGCTGGAGTCGGATCTCATCATGCGCGCCATTCCCTTCATGAAGCGCCAGCACCTGTCGGACGCTCGCGAAGTACTTGATAGATTGGAAGGAAAAGGCGGAAAGATCGTTGACGCTCGGGAGTGGGGCGAACAGAACTGGCTGTTTCACCGCCTCTTGCTCGAACCGGCAGGGCGCGAACGCACCCTACGCATCATCCACAATCTGCACCGCAGTGGCGGGCGCTACGTCCGCATGCACATGAGCCTGACGGACCGCACCAAGGAAGGTGCGGATATCGAACACCGCAAGCTGTTGCGCGCCTGCGCCGAGCGCGACGTGCACGAGGCGCGCCGGGTCATGGCAGAGCACATCCTCCTGGCCCGCGATGAGTTGATGGTGGCGCTTGGGAACCGGCGCTGACCGCAAACACATTCCCCCTGCTTCTCATTCAACCGAGCGCCGCGACGACTCGCGCCGCCTGAGCGCGCGTGGCCGCGAAACCGGTGCGCCGCGCCGAGTTTCCAGCGGCGAAACACGATCTGAACAGCGTTTTGCGGCTCGAAACCCCGCAAGCCCCTCCTTTTCTGCCCAATATTCGCGCGAAAACGTGCATTTAACGTGTTCTTTTCCGTGCCTCCCGCCGAATCCCTTTCGACAAATTGTATAAAATGTAGTGTCGGTCCAACGGTCGGACCTCACTCGCATGCCGATGACAAGTTGCGAGCCGCACGGAGCCCGGCCCGCAAACAGAGACTTGTTCCGCCGGGCCACGGCGGACGCACCCGAAGGAAAGACATTATGACCGTCCTCAAGCACGACGCCTCCGAAACCGAACTCTGGCGCGACGGCGTTCGGACCGAGATGCGGGTCTCGGCGCTCAACGGGGCCCACCAGCTTTGCATCTTCGAGCAGTGGTGCGACGCGGGCCTCGGGGCTCCGATCCATGAGCACGCGGTTGAGGAAGTTCTGGAAGTAATTGGCGGCACTGCCGAAATCTGGCTCGATGACGAGACCATGATCGTGACCGCGAACCATTCGGTGCTGATCCCGCGCGGCGCGATGCACGGCTTCAAGAACATCGGCGACGATATTCTGCACGTGCGCGCCACGCTTGCCGCCGCCGTGTTCGAAGCCAGCTACGACGATCGCGCCGAGCTGTCGCGCCGTTATTCGCCGAAGGTCTGAGCAGTGAGCGTAGGCGACCAAGGACCAGAGCAGATGACTTTCAGCAAAATCGCGATCCTGGGCTCGGGCGTCATCGGCGCGTCCTGGGCAATTGTATACGCACGCTCCGGCTGCGACGTCGCGATCTACGAGCGCAGCGAGGCGTTTCGAGACAGCGCGATGCTGCGCCTGGAAAACAGCCTTTCGAGCTCGACCTCGTTGCTCCGCGAGGGCGAGACCGTGAAAGACGTGTTGGCCCGCATCAGCCTGCACGACACGCTCGAGGCCGCCGTGGCCGGGGCTGAGTTCGTACACGAGTGCATCGTGGAAAAGCTCGACAGCAAGAAGCAGATCTTCGCCGCGCTGAACGACGTCGCCGAGCCTGACGCAATCCTTGCCAGCACCACGTCGAGCTTTCCTGTGTCGCATTTCGCCTCGGATCTCGCCTGTCGCGACCGCTGCATCATCGTGCACCCCGCCACGCCGCCGCACCTGCTTCCCGTGACCGAGATCTGCCCCGCTCCCTTCACCTCCGCCGAGGTGACCGACCGGACCACCGCCTTCATGCGCGACTGCGGCCAGATTCCGGTGCGCATCAGGAAGGAAGTCGAAGGCTTCGTGCTGAACCGCATGCAGGCGGCGCTGCTGGTCGAGATGCTGACCCTGCTACGCGAGGACCTGATCGACGCACGCGACATCGACGCCATCATCAGCGAGGGGTTCGGCCTTCGCTGGGCCTTCCTCGGCCCGTTCGAGGGGGTCGATCTGAACGCCCCGGGCGGCATCCGCCAGTATCTCGACCGCTATGGCTTCCTCGCCCGCGATCGCGGCAGGGATTACGGGCTCGGCGACGTGCTTCCGCCCGAGACCATCGACACGCTGCACGATTACGCTCGCAGTCGCATCCCGCTCGAGGCGCTGCCCGAGAAGGTGGCGTGGCGCGATGAATCCATCCTCGCCCTCCGGGCGCTCAAGGCCGAGCGCGGCAGCGTGGACCGGGCATGACCGTGGCCGCTCAAGACACATCCCTGCGGGTCGGTCTGATCGGCTTCGGCGCCATCGGGCGCTCGGTCGCGGCGCTGCTGCCGGCCTCCGTCGCGCTCGGCGTGCTGACGCGCAGCCGCCCCGCCGACCTGCCAGAGGGCGCCGAGGCGTTTGCCGACCCCGATGCGTTTTTGGCCTGGGCCCCCGATGTGGTGATCGAGGCCGCCTCCGCCGAAGCCTTCGCGCTGCACGCCCCGGCCTGTCTCGAGCAGGGCATCGATGTCGTCGCGGCTTCTGTCGGGGCGCTGCAGGACAGCGCGCTTCTGGACCGTGTCATGGAGATCTGCAGCGAAACCGGCAGCCGTCTGGTGGTGCCCGCGGGGGCGGTCGGCGGGCTCGACCATATCGCCGCCGCCGCGCTGCATCCCGAGACCTCTGTCACCTACATCTCGCGCAAGCCGCCCGCCGCATGGACGGCGGAGCTCGAGGCGATGGGAAAGGCCGAGGTGGCGACGCGCAGCGAGGTCAGCCTCTACGAAGGCAACGCCCGCGAGGCGGCCGCCCGCTACCCGCGCAACCTCAATGCCGGGCTTACCATCGCGCTCGCCGCCGGTTTCGACCGCGTCCGGGTGCGCGTGCTGGCCGATCCCGCGGTGGTGCGCAACACACACGAGATCGTCGTCTCGGGGCCCCTCGGAACGAGCACCATGAGCTTTTGCAACATGCCCGCCGCCGCGAACCCCAAGACTTCGGCGATCACCGCCTACAGCCTCGTTTCAGCCACGCTGCGCCGGTTCGAAGCCCTGCAATGACGCCTCCGGCCGGGCCGCCGTGCAGCGGCCCGCCGCACCAAACTCAGACCCATAACCAAGAGATCCAACAGGAGACCCCAACCATGAAGACACTGGCGAACACCACCGCCTCCGCGGCCCTTGCCATCGGCCTCGCTGCAACCGGCGCTTCGGCGCAGGACACCGTCGAGCTGAGCATGGCCACGCCCTGGGCCGGCGGCCACTGGCTCGAGATCGGTGCCAACAGCTACGCCGAGAACGTCGCCGAGCTGACCGAAGGCCGCGTCACCATCAACGTCTTCCCCGCCGGCGCGCTCGGGCCGGCGCTCGACGTCACCGAGACCGTGCAGATGGGCATCGCCGACATGGGCCATGCCTGGGGCGGCTATGACTGGTCGGTCGACCGCACCAGCGCGCTGTTCGGCGGCTGGCCGGGTGGCCCGACCCCCGAGGAATACATGATGTGGCTCTACAACGGCAACGGGCTGGAGCTGTGGAAAGAATGGCGCGCCGACGTGTTCGACGTGATCGCCATCCCCTGCGGCGTGACCGAGACCGAGGTCTTCATGCATTCGCACAAGAAGGTGCAGACGCCCGAGGATCTGCAGGGCCTGAAGCTGCGCACCTCCTCGGCCTGGGCCGAGATCGCCCCCAAGCTGGGCGTGTCGACCGTGACGCTGCCGGGCTCCGAAGTGTTCTCGGCGCTTGAGCGCCAGGTCGTCGACGCGATCGAATGGGGCGGCCCGGGCGGCAACATGCAGGAAGGCTTCGACAAGATCGCGCCCTACATGATGATGCCGGGCGTGCACTCGCGCGCGGCCGTGCATGACTGCATCTTCAACGAAGCCGCCTGGGACAAGATCTCGGATGGCGACAAGGCGCTGATGGAAATCGCCGGCCGCCTGACCATGCTCGACACTTATCTCGGCTATGCCGAGAACGACCTCGTGGCCTTCGAGAAGCTGAAGGAAGAGTCGCCGGTCGAGATGGTGCAGATCGACCAGAGCCTCGTCGAGGCGGCCACCGAGGCGTCCAACGAATGGGCGACCGAGCAATCCGCCGAGAACGAGTGGTTCAAGCGCGTCTTCGAGGACCAGTCCGCCTTCCTCGAAGGTCTGTCGGGCCTTTCCGAGTTCCGCTTCGCGCCCGGCTCGCGCTGAGCCTCTGAGACCCTCCGGCGCGCGTTGTCCCGGCGCGCCGGCCACCGCCCTTTCATGACACGACCGGCGCTGGCGGCCCGACCGCTGGCGCTTCCATCCGCGTATCGCCGCGGGCGGCGCGCCGCGGCGTGCCCCACGCGCCGAGCAATGCCCAGGGGAGTTCCACCTTGAGGACCCTGATCTCACTCATCGAAACCATCTCGCTCTGGACCGGGCGGCTCGCCGCGCTGCTGCTGGTGCCCCTGGTCTTTGCCATGGTCTACGAAGTGGTCAGCCGCTACGTCTTTGCCGCGCCGACCCAGTGGGCCTTCGAGATCAGCTACATGCTCATGGGCACGATCTTCACGCTGGGGCTGTCCTACTGCCTGCGCAACGACGCGCATGTGAATGTCGACATCCTTCCCTCGATCCTGCCCCGCCGCGCCAACGCGGTGATCGAGGTGCTGGCCTATGGCGGCATAACCGTCGTTCTGGTCTGGCTCACGATCACGCTGGGCGAGGGCGTGGCCCGCACCTACCGCACCGGCGAGGGCTCGGGGCTCTCGGCCTGGAACCCGCAGGTCTGGCCGTTCCGGCTGGTCTACACCATCGGCTTTGCGCTGTTCACGCTGCAGGTCTTCGGCCGGCTTCTGGAGGCGCTTCTGGTGCTGTTCGGCGGCACCCCGCCCAAGCACCCCGAAGCGACAACCGACGAGCAGGCGGGAGCGGCGTAATGGGTGATGCAGTCCTTCTGATGTTCCCGGCGCTGATCGTCCTGATCGCGCTCGGCATCCCGATCGCCTTCTCGATGGTGCTGGTGGCCAGCGTCTTCGGCTTCATCCGCTTCGAGGAGATCGTCTTCCGCCAGTTCGCGCAGCGCGTGGACGAGGTGGCCTCCAACTACGTGCTCGGCGCGATCCCGCTGTTCATCTTCATGGGCGCGATCCTCGAGCGCGCCGGCATCGCCGAACGCCTGTTCGACGCGATCTACATGTGGACAAGGCGCCTGCCCGGCGGGCTTGCCATCGCGGCGCTCGTCATGTGCACCATCTTCGCCGCCGCCTCGGGCGTCGTCGGCGCCACCGAGACGCTGGTAGGGATGCTGGCGATCCCGGCGATGCTCAAGCGCAAGTACGACAATTCCCTAATCGCGGGCACGATCTGCGCCGGCGGCTCGCTGGGCACGGTGATCCCGCCCTCGATCCCGGTGATCGTCTTGGCGCCGATCATGACCCTCCCGGTGGGCGATCTCATGGCCGGCATCCTCGTGCCCGGCCTGATGATGGCGGGGATGTTCTCGCTCTACATCATCGTCTCGGCCACGCTGAAACCCTCGCTCGCGCCGCGCGACACCGATCCCGACCCGTTCACCATGGGTGAGAAGATCCGCTTCACCCTCAAGGCTCTGGTGCCGCCAGTGGTACTCATCGCGCTGGTGCTGGGCACCCTGTTTAGCGGCCTCGCGACGCCCACCGAAGCCGCCGCCTGCGGCTCTGCCGGGGTGCTGTTCCTCGCGCTCTGCTATGGCAAGCTGAGTTTCAAGATGGTGCTCGACGCCTCGCTGCAGACCGTCTCGCTGACAGCGATGATCCTCGCCATCGTGCTGGCCGGGGTGATGTTCTCGGGCGTGCTCTTCGCCTCGGGCGGGATGATGGCGATCCGCGGCTTCCTCGACAGCTTCGGCTTCGGCACCGCCGGGGTGATCGCGCTCATCCTGATCATCACCTTTATCCTCGGCTTCGCCGTCGAGCTGACATCGATCGTGCTGATCATGACCTCGATCTCGGTGCCGATCCTGAAGTTCTACGATGTCGACCTGCTGTGGTTCTCCATCGTGTTCCTGATCACACTGCAGACCAGCTACCTGACCCCGCCGATGGCGCCGTCGATCTTCTATCTCAGGGCCATTGCCCCACCGACGATGACGCTCAAGCAGATGTACTGGGGGGTCATTCCCTTCATCCTCTGCCAGCTCATCGTGCTGGCGCTGGTCATCACCTTCCCCGAGCTGGCGACCTGGATGCCGAAGTTGATCTACGGCTGATCCGGGCCCCTCGCCGGCCACCGCTCGCAAGCGCCCCTTACACACAGGACCGACACCCGCATGATCTACGAAGAACGCGATTACCACATCAAACCCGGCAAGCTGCACACCTTCCTCGGCCTCTACCGCGATCACGGCGTCGCGCTGCAAAAGAAGCATCTCGGCACCTTCATCTCCTACTTCACCACCGAAATCGGCGAGCTGAACCATGTCGTCGCGCTCTGGGGCTACGAGAGCCTCGACCAGCGCGCCGAGATGCGGGCTCGGATGCTGGCCGACCCGGAATGGTCCGCCTATCTTGGCATGGTCGACGGGCTGATCCAGAGCCAGAACAGCCGCATCCTGACACCTGTCGATTTCTCGCCGCTGCAATGAGCGAGCTTGTCGTCACCACCCCGGACGGTGCCGCATTGAGGGCCCGTCGACACGGGAAGGGCCGACCGCTGGTGCTTGTCAGCGGGCTCGGCGGAACCGCCGGGTTTTGGGATCCCGCCATCGCGCTTCTGGACACAGAATTCGAGCTCATCACCTTCGATCAACGCGGCATCGCGGGATCGAGTCGCGGCAGCACGCCCGTCGACATCGCGCAGCTCGCCACCGACGTGCTCACCGTCTGCGACGCGATGGGGATCCCGAAAGCGGACCTGCTTGGTCATTCCACCGGCGGCTGCATCGTGAAGACCATCGCGGCCACCGCGCCCGAGCGGGTGGGCAACCTCGTTCTCAGCGCCGCATGGCTGCGACCCGGCAACTATCTGAAGGCCCTGTTCGAATTTCGTCTGCGCCTTCTCGCGACCGACCCTGCCGCCTATGCCGAGAGCGCGGCGCTTCTCTCCTATGCGCCAGAGTGGCTCGAGGCGAACTGGACAAGATACGAACGCGCCACCGCAACCCCGCCGAGCGATCCCGCCAAGCAGGCCATCGTGGCAGAGCGCATCCGCGCGCTGCTGGCCTACGACGGATCAGACCAGATCGGCGCCATCGAAGCGCGGACAATGGTGCTGGGCACGCTCGACGACATGATCGTTCCGGCCTTCCTGCAACGAGAGCTCGCCGCTCACCTGCCCGGCGCGGAGCTTCGGCTCCTGCCGGATGGCGGCCATTTCTACCCCGGCTCGCGGACCGAGATCTTCGCGCCATTGGTCGCGGATTGGCTCATGGACCGCGCTGCGACAAAGACAAGCTGAGAGGAAAGCATGAGACTGCAAGACAAGATCGCCGTGATCACCGGCGCCGCGTCGGGGATCGGCCACGAGACCGCCAGACGCTTTGCGCGCGAAGGGGCGGTCGTCATCGTCGCCGACCGCAATGAAAAGGCCGCGGAAGCCGTCGCGCAGGAGTTGCGTGACAGCGGCGCGGTGGCCGAGGCCGCAACCTTCGACGTCGCCGTCGAGGCCGAGGTCAAGGCGCTGCTTGATGGTGTGGTCGAGCGGCATGGCCGGCTCGACATCCTCGTGAACAACGCCGGATATGGCATCGCGGGCACCGTCGCCGACACCAGCGTCGACGATTGGGACGGGCTCTTCGCGGTCAACGTGCGGGGCGTCTACCTGGGCTGCAAGCACGCAATCCCGATCTTCACCGCGCAGGGCGGCGGGATCATCGTGAGCACCGCCTCGGGCGGGGCCATCGTCGGCATCGCCAACCGGGCTGCTTACACCGCATCGAAGGGCGCGGTCTCGGCGCTGACACGCGCCATGGCCATCGACCACGCCGATGCCAATATCCGGGTGAATTGCGTGGCCCCCGGCACCATCGAGACGCCGTACTTCACCGAGATCTTCGCCAAGTCTCCGGATGCAGCGGCGCTGCGCAAGGGGCTCGAGGACCGGCAGGTCATGGGCCGGATGGGCCGTCCTGAGGAGATCGCGAACGCGATCTTCTTCCTTGCCAGCGACGATGCGACGTTCTGCACCGGTTCGACCCTCGTGGTCGATGGAGGCTGGACGATACGCTGACGACCTGCCTCGCCAACCTCTGCTGTGGCGGCGAGAATCTGAATCCGTGATCAGAGTGGCCAAGCGGCGGGCAAACTGCCCGCCGCGTCTGAGGAATGCTCTTCTCCAGAAAAAGTACCTCG
>NZ_JBYNAH010000324.1:0-2469 GCF_059781815.1 Salipiger sp.
GGCTCGAACTTGGTGAAGGTGAAGGCGTCGACGAACTCCTCCAGCGGCACGCCGTATTGCAGACCGACCGACACCGCGATGGCGAAGTTGTTCATCATGGCGCGGAAGCCGGCGCCTTCCTTGTGCATGTCGATGAAGATCTCGCCGAGGTTGCCGTCCTCGTATTCCCCGGTGCGGAGATAGACCTTGTGGCCGCCGACGATGGCCTTCTGGGTATAGCCCTTGCGGCGCTCGGGCATCTTGGTGCGGCCGGCGCGGATGACCTCCTTGACCACCACCTTCTCGACGATCTTCTCGGCGATGACCTGCGCCTTCTCCTGCGGCGTGCCGGTCTCGAGGGTCTCGAGCGCGTCGTCGTCATCCTCGACCAGCGCCGCGGCGAGCGGCTGGCTCAGCTTGGAGCCGTCGCGGTAGAGCGCGTTGGCCTTTACCCCCAGCGACCAGGACAGTTCATAGGCCTTCTGGCAATCCTCGACGGTGGCCGAGTTCGGCATGTTGATGGTTTTGGAAATCGCCCCGGAAATAAAGCTTTGCGCGGCGGCCATCATGTGGATGTGGCTGTTGACCGAGAGGTAGCGCTTGCCCTTCTTTCCACAGGGGTTTGCACAGTCGAAGATCGACAGGTGCTCGGCCTTGAGATGCGGCGCCCCCTCGAGGGTCATGGTGCCGCAGACATGGTCATTGGCGGCCTCGATATCGGCCTTGCTGAAGCCCAGATGCTTCAGCAGGTCGAAGGTCGGGTCCGAGAGCTTCTCGGTCGGGATGCCAAGCCCGTCGCGGCAGAACTCCTCGCCCAGCGTCCACTGGTTGAACACGAAGCGGATGTCGAAGGCGGTGCCGAGCGCGCGCTCGACCTTCTCGATCTGGGCCGGGCCGAAGCCGTGGCCTATCAGCGCGGTGTGGTTGATGCCGGGCGCGTTGCCGAGCGTGCCGTGACCGACCGCGTAGCCCACGATCTCCTCGATCTGGCTGGAGCTGTAACCCAGCTTCTCGAGCGCCGAGGGCACCGAGCGGTTGATGATCTTGAAGTAGCCGCCACCGGCGAGCTTCTTGAACTTCACCAGCGCGAAGTCGGGCTCGATGCCGGTGGTGTCGCAATCCATGACGAGGCCGATGGTGCCGGTGGGCGCGATCACCGAGACCTGCGCGTTGCGGTAGCCGTGCTGCTCGCCGAGGCGCAGCGCCTCGTCCCAGGCCGATTTCGCCAGCGCGATCAGGTCCTGATCCGGGCAGTTGCCGTGGTCGAGCGCCACCGGCTTGACCGCCAGCCCCTCGTAGCCGTCGGTCTTGCCATAGGCGGCGGTGCGGTGGTTGCGGATGACGCGCAGCATGTGCTCGGCGTTGCGCTCGTAACCCGGGAAGCTGCCAAGCTCGCCGGCGATCTCGGCCGAGGTGGCGTAGCTCACGCCGGTCATCAGCGCGGTCAGCGCCCCACAGAGCGCGCGGCCCTCGTCGCTGTCATAGCTGTAGCCCATATTCATCAGCAGGCCGCCGATATTGGCGTAGCCGAGGCCGAGGGTGCGGAAATCGTAGGAGAGCTGGGCGATTTCCTTCGACGGGAACTGCGCCATCAGCACCGAGATTTCCAGCGTCAGCGTCCACAGACGCGTGGCGTGCATGTAGCTCTCTGCATCGAACTTGCCGCCCTTGAGGAAGGTCAGCAGGTTCATCGAGGCGAGGTTGCAGGCCGTGTCGTCGAGGAACATGTATTCCGAGCACGGGTTCGAGCCGCGGATCTCGCCATCTGCCGGGCAGGTGTGCCAGGCGTTGACGGTGTCGTGGAACTGGATGCCCGGATCGGCGCAGGCCCAGGCCGCGTGGCCGATCTGCTCCCACAGCTCCTTGGCGTCGACGGTCTTGGCGACGCTGCCATCGGTGCGGCGCACCAGCTCCCAGGGCGCGCCGGTCCGGACCGCCTCGAGGAAGGCATCGGTGACGCGGATCGAGTTGTTGGAGTTCTGGCCCGAGACGGTGGCATAGGCCTCGCTGTCCCAGTCGGTGTCATAGGTCGGGAACTCGATCGAGGCATAGCCCTGCTTGGCATAGTCGAGCACGCGCTTGATGTAGGTCTCGGGGATCGCGACCTTCTTGGCCTCGCGGATCGCCTTTTTCAGCGCGGTGTTGGCGTTGGCCTCGTAGGCATCGCTCTCGAGCCCGTCCCACGACCGGATCGCGTCGAAGATGGCGTTGAGCATCTTTTCGTGCATCTTCGAGCCGGCGACGATGCTGGCCACCTTCTGCTCTTCCTTGACCTTCCAGTTGATGAAATCCTCGATATCCGGGTGATCGGCATCGACGATGACCATCTTGGCGGCGCGGCGCGTGGTGCCGCCCGACTTGATCGCGCCAGCGGCGCGGTCGCCGATCTTGAGGAAGCCCATCAGGCCCGAGGACTTGCCGCCGCCCGAGAGGCGCTCATTCTCGGCGCGCAGGCTCGAGAAGTTGGTGCCGGTGCCAGAGCCATATTTG
>NZ_JBYNAH010000324.1:2479-3769 GCF_059781815.1 Salipiger sp.
GCGCCCACCTCCTGCTGCAGCGCCATCCAGCCAAGGCGCGCCTCGCGCACCCAGAGATCCATGATGCCGCCATCGCCGACGAGGTCGTCGGTGACGGACTGGATGAAGCAGGCATGCGGCTGCGGGTGCTCGTAGGCCGATTTCGACTTGGTCAGCTTGCCGGTCTTGTGATCGACATAATAGTGGCCCTGCCCCGGACCATCGATGCCATAGGCCCAGTGCAGGCCGGTGTTGAACCATTGCGGGCTGTTGGGCGCCGCGGTCTGGCTCGCCAGCATGTGGCGCATCTCGTCGTAATAGGCCTGCGCGTCCTCCTCGGAGGTGAAATAGCCGCCCTTCCAGCCCCAGTAGGCCCAGGCGCCGGCGAGACGGTCGAAGACCTGCTTGGCCGAGGTCTCACCGCCGCGGGGCGCATCCTTGTCGGCCGGCACCGAGCGCCAGAGGAACTCGGGCACGTCCTTCTCGGCGACCTTTTTCAGCGCCGACGGCACACCGGCCTTGCGGAAGTACTTCTGCGCGATGACGTCGGAGGCCACCTGGCTCCACTTCGCGGGCACTTCGAGTTCGTCCAGCTTGAAGACCGTTGAGCCGTCGGGATTGCGGATTTCCGAGGTCGTGGTGACGAACTCGATCCCCGCGTATGCGTCCTGGCCGGCCTGCGTGTACTTTCTTTCGATCTTCATCGCTGTTCTGCCCTCAGCTGCTCAAACCTTCTGCCGGTCAGCAGAGACAGCCCCATCGGCCAGCGACGGAAGCAAATCCGTCCCTGCCGTGCCACTCTGTCAAACTGCTGGCTCGGTCTGTCCCCGCCGGTGACCACTATATGTTGTGATCTCGCGCCCGGCCCCCACAAACTGACGCAACTGACCGGAATGGGTCAACGGGTTTTTTGGCGCCATGCACATATATTTTGCGTTGCATGCCGACGCTCACACAAGGGCTATGGGTTGTTCCGAAGTCATCCACATCCCGGGCCAAAACCGCCTCGAGCCGCTGGATAAGGAAAATCGGTGCCTTCTTGGCGACTTATCCACAGCTGTTGAGAACTGCCCTGAGCATATCTCGCAGAACAGCATGACATTCCTGCAACAGCGCCGTTTCGAGGAACGGCCCCGGCAAGGTGCCAAAAAACCGGGCACGACACCGGAGCGGTGCGCACGATTCCGCGATTGGAGCGGCAAAGCCCCGGAATCACGCGGGAATGAAGAGGGTGTGGAGAGAGTGGTCGGGGCGGCGAGATTCGAACTCACGACCTTCTGTACCCAAAACAGACGCGCTACCAGGCTGCGC
>NZ_JBYNAH010000030.1:0-29959 GCF_059781815.1 Salipiger sp.
GCGGCACGTCGTAGTAATAGGCGAGTTCGCGGTAGATCGTGGCGGCCTTGAGCCAGCGCTTGCCGAGCAGCACCTCGACGAGGCCCAGATCCCAGGCTTCGGCAAGGTCCTCGGCCTCGTCAAGCTGCTCGTCGGTCAGGATGCCCCGATCGTAGAGCAGGTTGCCGATGGCCTCGCTTTCCGCGTCGAGCGCCACCGATCAGCCCTCGGAGCTGTCCCGGCGCTTCCGGTAAACGCCCTGAAGGAAGCGGATCAGCAGCAAGGTCAGCGCCAGCCAGGCGGCGCCCACGATCCAAGGCCGGTATTTCGCCAGCAACTGCAAGAGATCGGTCTGGTCGGGATAGCGGATCTGCAGCAGGTCGGTACGGCTGCGCGCCACCGACAGCACCAGCCCGTGCTCATCGAGGATCGCAAGCTGCCCCCGGTCGAGCTGCAGCGGCATGGCACGGGTCGGCTGCGGCGGCGGACCGTCGCCGGGACGGATCCAGATGCCCGGCCCCTGATCGGTCTCGACAACCTGCACGAAGCTCAGCCCGTCAAGCCCCTCGCCCGCGAACATCACCCCGCCCTTGCCGTCGAGGATCTCGACAGCGCCCTGATCGAAGCGCAGCGCCGGATCGCTGCCCGCCGGAGGATTGGCGCCGATATAGATGTACGGCGCCTCGACCTGCGAAAGCTGCGCCGCGCCGGTGACCGTCGCGGTGTCGGGGATCAGAGCGCCGGCAAGCGGCAGCAGCAGCGGCCAGGCGCCCTCGGTCGCGCCGCGCTCGGCCACCACGGTGACGCCGTCGCGAAAGGCTTGCCGCATCAGGAAGAAATCGTCGGTCGGCGCAGCGCCGTCAGACAGCAGGAACCGGCTCTGGGGCAGGATCTCCGCCGGGTAGCCCTGCGGCGCGAAGCGGCAGCCGCCGCCCTCGACCTGCCGCTGCACGAGGATGTCGACCTGGTTGTCGCGACCCACGAGGCCGGCCGGCAGGGCAAAATCCATCCATTCCGGCTCGGCGCTGTCGAGCGGCCGCGAGCCGATCATCGCGTCGTTGACGAAGACGCTGACCGCGACGCCGCGCCCCGAGGCAGAGTTGGCCGCCGCGACCAAAAGCTCGAGCCGCTGGGGCAGCGTGCCCGCGGGCAGCGCGTCGGCGGTGAAGTTGAAGGTGAAGGTCGAGCTGCCGACCACGTTCTGACGCAGCTTCGGCGCGCCCAGCTCGGCAAAGGTGATCTGCGAGACCGGCTCGTCCGCCCCGCCGAGCGAGACCGGCGCGATGGCGTCGATCGCCGCCAGCGGCTGCCATTCGCTTTCCAGCAGGGCCAGCCCAAGCGCCGGATCGCTGCCGCCGAAAGCGAGCGCCGGGCGACCGTCGAGCGCGGTGACCTCGACACTGCCGCCACGCGCCCCGTCGGGCGCAGCCACCAGCGCGCCGCTGGTCCATTCGTACCCGCCGGCGTCGCTGCCGCCGACCGTCACCGTGCCGAACTCGCCATCATAGGCGGCACCGGCCATCATCGCGAAGGGCAGCATATCCGCCGCATTGCCGGGCATCACCAGCCGCTTGTCCTGCGGCATCAGCCGCGCCACATCGAGCGGGCTCTCGAGCGCGCCGCCACGGACATAGAGCTCCAGCGCCGAGCTGGGACGAATGTAGACAAAATCTCCGGAGGCGCGCTCGTCGATGCAGAGTTGCTCGGAATGCGCGCCGGAATAGCTGAGGGACACTTTGAGGAAGCCGCCGGTGATTGCGCCCTCGGGCACTGGGACCTCGACGGTCATGCGACCGGAGCTGCCCTCCAGCGGAGCCACCTTGACCACCCGGTCGGCCAGCGCCACGGCAAGGAAGCGTTCCGTCGCCATGCTCTCGCCGTGCTCGAGTTCGATGCGCAGCACCGCGCCCTCGATGGCCACGGCACGCGCGGCAGGCAGGAAAAACGTGGTCTCACCGGAAAGCTGGCGGAACTCGATGCCCGCATCGTAGCCGATCTCGTCGAAACGAACGGTGCGGCGCAGGGTTTCGCTCGCCCTCGCCTCGGCCGCTGGCGCATCCGCAGCGCTCTGCGCCATGAGCGGCGCCGCCCAGCCGAGCTGAGTTGCAAGGATCGCAGAGAGCAGGCGAAGCGGCTGCCTCAAAGCGCCGCCTCCCGCGCCCGCATTATGCCCGCAAGCGCAACCACGAGTGCGTTGCGTTCGGGCTCGGTCAGGGTGCGGTTCTCGGCCTCGGCGGTTTCGAGCATTTTCAGCGCGTCCTTGAGCAGCCGGTGCAGTTCGGTGAAGCCCAGCATCCCGGCATTGCCCGCCGCCTCGTGCAGGATGCGGTGCAGGTCGTGGATTTCGGACAGCTCCACATTCTCGCGGCCCAGCGTCTCCTTGACCGGGCGCAGCATCTCGGGGAGCTCTTCAATGAACCTGCCCTGCAGCAACTTCAACGTTGCCGAATATGCATCACTCACGCGTACTCTCTCCTCAAGACAGGCAAAAAACCTTTTCGATCAAGGGTTAGTTCAACCGCAGACCGATTTCCACACTCTTCTTTTCGCCACAGTTTTTCCGCACGCGACATGTTGCCGGACGGACAGGGCAGATCTTTGGAATATTGGACTGGCTACGCTACTCGATGCCCAAGCCTAACCTTGGAGGGCGCCTCAGGTGAAGGGGCAATGCGTCGGCTCGGGAATCTTCCGATCCCGTCCATAACCGCTTGACGCCCCCGCAGCGGGGCCCTAGAGAGTGCATCACTCTGGCGAGTTGGCGGAGTGGTGACGCAGCGGATTGCAAATCCGTGTACACCGGTTCGATTCCGGTACTCGCCTCCATCCCTACATGATGGCTCATAACCCCTTGCTTTGCATGCAAAGCGAGCGGGTTTTGGCGTGTCCGGGGCCTTCCAGAAGACCTTCGTGGATAACATCTTAAAAGCACAGCCGCCGGGCGAAGCGCCTTCCGGCCCCCGGCGCACAACGCACTGCGATCACCTGAGAAAGAGTGCGGAGCAGATCTCCGCCCCGCACATTTCCTTGGCAGTCCTCAGCCGCGCTGCGGCACACCCGGCAGGGCGCAGAGCATCTCGTAGAGGAAATTCGCCGCGATCACCGCGGTGTTGCCCGCCGGATCGTAGGGCGGCGAGACCTCGACCAGATCGCAGCCCACGAGGTTCAGCCCGGCGCAGCCGCGGATGATCTCGAGCCCCTGCATGGTGGTCAGCCCACCGACCTCGACCGTGCCGGTGCCCGGCGCGAAAGCCGGGTCAAGGCTGTCGATGTCGTAGGTCAGGTAGACCGGCGCATCGCCGATCTTGGCGCGGATCTCGGCCATCAGCGGCGCCAGCGACTTGTACCAGCACTCCTCGGCCTGAATGCAGGTCCAGCCCTGCTTGCGGCCCCAGTCGAAATCATCCGCCGCGTAGCCGGTGCCGCGCAGGCCGATCTGGAACACCTTGTCGTTGATCAGACAGCCATCCTCCCAAGCCCGGCGGAACGGGCAGCCATGGGCGACGGTCTCGCCGAACATCTCCTCGTTGGTGTCGGAATGCGCGTCCACGTGGATCAGCGCCACCGGCCCGTGGCGCTCCTTGATGGCGCGCAGGATCGGCCAGGTCAGGGTGTGATCACCACCCAGCGTCAGCGGGATCGCGCCGTGGGCAAGGATGCCACTGTAATGTTCGGTGATGATGTCGACGGATTTCTTCAGATCGAAGAGGTTGATCGGCACGTCGCCGATATCGGCCACCTGCAGGTGCTCGAACGGGGCGGCGCCGGTGGCCATGTTGTAGGGCCGGATCATCCGGCTCTCGTCGCGGATCTGGCGCGGGCCGAGGCGGGTGCCGGGGCGGTTCGAGGTGCCGATATCCATCGGGATGCCAACGAAACAGGCGTCGAGCCCCGCGGCGGTCTCGGCGGCGGGCAGCCGCATCATGGTGGCGGGGCCGCCGGTGCGGGGCATCTGGTTGCCCCCGAGGGGCTGGTTCAGGCTGCGCTCGGTCAACGCATTCTCCTTGCTTGCCGGGCCGGCGGCGTGCCTTGCCCGTGGGTGTTCTCAGGGCGCGCTCAGAGGCCCTTCTCGCGCAGCCAGCCGGTGACGATCTCGCGCAGGCGCTCGCCCGAGAAGGACGGGAAATGGCCGCCATGCACCACCCGCACCGGCAGGTCCGCGAGGCGGCGCATCGAGCGCACGTAAGCCTCGGCGTCGGCGTGATAGGTATCCTCGATCAGCGGCCCGTCATAGACGATATCGCCCGAGATCAGCACGCCCGAGGCGGCCTCCCAGAGCGCAATGCCGCCGGGGCTGTGGCCGGGGGTGTGGATGACCTCGAAGCGGCGATCGCCGAGGTCGATCATGTCGCCATGCTCGAGAAGCCGCGTCGCCGGCGCGCCCTTCACCGCGTAGCTGGTCGAGCTGTAGGGCACGTCGGGAAGGGCATCGAAGATCTCGTCGGTGACGTAGGGATCGGCCAGCGTGCTGGCGCGGGTCGGGTTGGCGAGGATTTCAGCCTCGGCGGAGTGGCACAGCCGGCAGGGAAACTCGTGATGACAGCCGACATGGTCGAAATGGGTATGGCTTGCCACCGCGTCGAGCGGACGCTCGGAGACCAGCGGCACCCATTCCCGCAGGGACACCACCCCCATGCCGCTGTCGACCATCAGGTCGCGGTCGCGGCCACGCACGTGCCAGATATTGCAGCGGTAGAATTCCTGAATATGGGGCTCGTCGATCCATGTGATGCCGTCGTCGAGCTTGCGCTGGCGATACCAGTCCTTGGGCGGGATGCGGGTCATGCGGCCTCCGGGGCGAGAACCACCGGGTTGCGTCCGAAAAGCTCAACCTCATCGCCAAGGCCCGGGTGCGCGCCCTGCGGCAGATGGGCCGTCAGCAGCATGTCGGGCGCGGCGAGCGGGCGGAAATGGCAGCGGTGGTAGGAGCCGTAGAACGCCGCCTCGACCAGCGTGGCGCGCCCGAGGCTGAAGCCCTCGGCAAGGCCGATGCTCTCGGGGCGCAGGCAGAGCATGCCCTCGGCCGGCGCAATGGCAAGCGGCCCGAGCGGCGAGCTGACACCGCTGCCGGACGGCGTCACCGGCACGCGGTTGGTCTCGCCCATGAAATCGGCCGAGAACATCGTGCGGGGCCGCAAGTAGACCTCCTCCGGCGTGCCGCAATGCTCGACGCGTCCGTGGTTCATCACCACGATGCGGTCGGCGATGGCCATGGCCTCTTCCTGATCGTGGGTGACGTGCACGAAGGTGGTGCCGACGCGGCGCTGGATCGCCTTCAGCTCCTCCTGCATCTGCCGCCGCAGCTTCAGGTCAAGCGCGCCCAGCGGCTCGTCGAGCAGCAGCACGTCCGGCTCGACCGCGAGCGCGCGGGCCAGCGCCACGCGCTGCCGCTGCCCGCCGGAAAGCTCGCGCGGACGGCGCGCCGCCTTGTCGGCCAGCCCCACCATCTCGAGCATCTCCAGCGCCTTGGCGTTGCGCGCGGCGCGCCCGACGCCGCGCATGCGCAGGCCGAACCCCACGTTGTCGCGCAGCGACATGTGCGGGAAGAGCGCGTAATCCTGGAACATCGTGGTGGTGGGCCGGTCCTTCGGGGCCACATGGGTCATGTCGCGCCCGCCGATCAGCACCTGCCCCTCCGAGGGCGTGAGGAAGCCGCCGATGATCGAAAGCAGCGTGGTCTTGCCGCAGCCCGACGGCCCCAGCAGCACGATGAACTCGCCCGCCCCGATCTGCAGATCGACCCGGTGCAGGGCGGTAAAGGCGTTGAACCGGTGTTCGACGGCCTTGATGTGAACATCCGCGGTCATTTCGATCCCTTCCGGAAAAGCGTGAGCTCGAGCGCCACCACCACGATGACCGAGACAAGGAAGACCAGCGAGCCCACCGCGTTGGTGGCGGGCGACAGGCCCGAGCGCAGCATCGACCAGATCTCGACCGGCAGGGTGACATCGAAGCGGGTCAGCAGGAAGGCGATGATGAACTCGTCCCAGCTGAAGGTGAAGGCGAGGAAGAAGGCGGCGGCCAGCGCCGGGGTCAGCATCGGCGCGGCGACGAACCACAGCACCTGCCATTCCTTCGCGCCGAGATCGCGCGCCGCTTTCAGCGCGCTCTTCTGGTGCTCGCCGATGGCGGCGTAGAGGATGGCGAAGCAGAGCGGCAGGTTGATCACCACGTGGCCGATGCCGGTGGCGAGAAGCGAGGGCCGGATCCCCACCTTGTTGAACATCTGCAAAAGCCCCAGCGCGATGATCAGGTAGCTCACGGTCATCGGCGCGATCAGCAGCCCGCGCATCACCACCGTGCCCGGCAGCACCACGCGGGCGAGCCCGGAAGCCGCGAGAAAGCCGAGCACCAGAGCCACCAGCGACGACAGCAGCGCCACGATCAGCGAATTGCCCAGCGCTTCCATCAGCGCCCGGTCGGTGAGGATCTCGCGATACCAGTCGAGCGTCGCGCCCTTGAAGGGCGGCACCGGCAGGCGTCCGTCCTGGAAGGAGAAGATCACCAGCGTCACCACCGGCAGCAAGATGAAGGCGAAGAGCGCCAGCAGGTAGGCCCAGGGGAGAATGCGCATCAGAGCCGCTCCATCTTGAGCCAGCGGGCGCAGCCGGCATAGGCCAGCGTCACGATCACCATGAGCACCACCGAGAGCGCCGAGGCCATGGGGAAATCGCCCCGCCGCCCGAGTTGCAGCATGATCAGCTGCGGCAGGCTGAGCTCGTTGTTGCCGCCAAGGATCTGCGGCGTGATGTAATCGCCGATGCAGAGCACGAAGGTCAGGAAGGCGCCAGTCATCACGCCGGGCAGCGTCAGCGGCAGGATCACCAGCCGGATCACCTGCCAGCGCGAGGCACCGAGGTCTTCGGCGGCGCGGACGTAGTTGGGCGAGAGCTGGATCAGGTTGGAATAGATCGTCAGCGTCAGCAGCATGACGAAGAAATGCACGAAGCCGATGATGGTGGCGGCGCGGGTCGCCATGATCTGCACCGGCTCGGCCAAGAGGCCCAGCCCCACCAGCGCGTTCATCACCACGCCCTTCTCGCCGAGCACCAGCGCCCAGGAATAGGAGCGCACCACGTAAGAGGTCCAGAACGGCAGCACCGCGAGCAGAAGCGCCATGCGCCGCCAGCGCGGCGGCACGCGTGTGGCGATGATCCAGGCCAGCGGCCAGGCGAGGAGCACCGAGATCAGGGTCACCACGACGGTGATCTCCAGCGACACGAAGATGCCCCGGCGCAGCGACGGATCGGTGAAGATCTTCAGGTAGTTGCCGAGGTCATGCCCCTGCACGATGTCGCGCCCCTCCATATGGGCGAGGCTCATCATCACCATCGCCGCGAAAGGCACCACGAAGAACGCCAGCGTCCACAGCAGCGCGGGAGCGACCAAGGCCGCTCCCTGCTGTCTTTCCTGTCTCTCGATGCTCATGGCCTTGCCTTAGTTCTGGAGCATGTCGGTCCAGAGGTCCTGCATCGCCGTGTCGGTCTCGGCGTCGGGCACCGGGTAGAGCTGGGCACGGGCGAGGTAGTCGGCCTGGTCGTCCCAGCGCAGGATCGCCTTCTGCTCGTCGCTCAGCACGTCGCCGGCGGCCTTGTTGGCGGGCATGCCCCAGTAGCAGGACGAGGTCGCAAGACGCGCCTGCCCCTCGGGGGAGGTCACGTATTTGATGAACTCGAGCGCCAGCTCGGGCTTCTCGCTGCCCTCGACGATGGCCAGCGACTGCGCCCAGAGCAGGCCGCCCTCCTCGGGGATGGTCCAGTCGAGATCGGGGTTCTCGGCGTTCAGCACCGCGGTCAGCCACTCGCCGCCGCCGATCAGCACGTCGACCTCGCCGGTGGCCAGAGCGGTCTGGCTGCCGACCACGTCGGAGACCTGCTTGGAGGCGGCGCCCAGCTTCATCAGCGGCTCGCGCAGGGTCTCGAGCGCTGCGGCGTCGAGATCGGCGGTAGCGACACCCGCCTCGAGGCCCACCAGCCCCAGCACCGGCAGGTAATAGTCGTAGATCGCGATGCGGCCGTCATACTTGCCCGACCACAGCGCATCGAGGCTTTCCATGTCGGCCGGATCCACCGCCGCCTTGTTGTAGGCGATGGTGTTGTAGCCGAACTTCTCCGTCACCGCGTAGGTCGTGCCATCCACGGTGGTGTGATCGGCGAGCACCGCCTCAGGGAAGTAGCTGTCGGTCGCGAGGCCCTCGGTCGGCAGCGGCGCCAGCAGGCCCCGCTCCACGGCACGGCCAACGTCGACCGCGTCGATCACCATCACGTCCCAGTCGCCGGGGCGCGATTGCTCGAGCAGGGTCAGGCCGGCGGCGGTGCCCTCGTATTCCTTCACGTTGACGCGCACGTCATGCGCCTCTTCGAACGGCTGCAGCAGCTCGGGGTCGGCATGGTCGCACCAGATCAGCGCGTTGAGGTCCTCGGCCTGCGCCGCGGAGGCGAGACCGGCCGTGATGGCCAGCGCCGAGCAGGTCAGTTTGATGAGCATTTACCCTCTCCTGTGGTTTTTGGCGGCGCTTGGCGGCCGCGTCACACAAAAAAGTTGAGCGTATTCATTTTTACAGTCAATACTAATTTTGAAGATCAACAGGAGCGCTCATGGCCGGACTTCGCGAAAGACAGAAAGCGAAACGCAATCGCGCCATTCTGGAAGCGGCAAGCACGCTTTTTAAGCAGAACGGGTACGAGGCGGCCCGGATCGAGGCCATCGCCGAGAGCGCCGAGGTCTCGGTTGGGACGCTTTACAACTACTACGCCCACAAGGCCGACCTGCTGCTGGCCATTGTCTCGATGGAGGTCGAGGAGGTGCTGCATCAGGGCGAAAGCGTGGTCACCGCCCCGCCCGGCAGCGCCCGGGAGGCGATCTGCACCCTGATCGCGACCTATTACGATCACTCGCTGGTCTACCTGACCAAGGAGATGTGGCGCACGGCGATGGCGTTCTCGATCCAGAGCGCCGACACCAAGTTCTCGCGCCGCTACCACGCGCTGGATCAGGCGCTCTCTGAGCAGGTGGTGGCGCTGATGCAGCGGTTGCAAGGCGAGGGGCTGATAGATCAGGCGGCGGATGCGCGGGCGCTTGGCGAGGTGATCTTCCTCGCGCTGAATGGGCTCTTCACGATCTACACGGTGTCCGAGGACATGAGCCTCGACGCGCTGAAGGCGGCGATGTTCCACAAGGTCGCGGCGCTGACGGAGCTGGTGGCGGTGCCGGAGCTCCCGGCGGAAGCGGTGCGATAAGGGCCCCTGCCCTGCTTTAGATGGCCGAACGAATCTCAGCTCTGAAGCCGGGAGCGAGCCGCGGCATCGCCGGCCCGCGGGATGGCGATCCGTCGCTCAGAACCTCTCGATTTATCCCTGCCAGATCCGAAGGACCTCGACACAAAGCGCCAACGTCACCAAATCGCCAGCCCGGTCGGGCGGGCCGGCGATGGCGCGGCGCCCTTCGCGCTTGATTCCGCGCGAGGACGGCGTTCGACCGTCTGCAAGAAAAGACCCCGCCTCTCGACGGGGCCTCCCCGATCTCAGCCAGCCGCCCGCCCAAGCAGCCGCTCCAGCGGATCGTGCTCGGCCACCAGATGCCCGTCGCCCACATCAGCTAGGCGCGGCACGTAGACCGCCGCCTCGCCGTCCTTGAGCCGCGACGGCAGGAAGCGCAGCGCAGCGCGGGGATCGAGCGGCGAGGGCAGCTCGCCGGGAATGCGGATCCGGGCCCGCGCCCGCTCGGTCTCCGGGTCGGGGATCGGCACCGCCGAGATCAGCGCCTGCGTATAGGGATGGCGGGGCGCGTCGCAGATCGCGCCGGCATCGCCCAGCTCGACGACGCGCCCGAGATACAAAACCATGATCCGGTTCGAGATCGCCCGCACCACCGACAGGTCGTGACTGATGAACAGCATCGACATGCCGAACTCGGCCTGCAGCTCCTTCAGAAGCTGCACGATCTGCGCCTGGATCGAGACGTCGAGCGCGCTCACCGCCTCGTCGCAGATGATCAGCCGCGGCTTGGTGATCATCGCCCGCGCGATGCCCACCCGCTGGTTCTGCCCACCCGAGAGCTCGTGCGGGTAGCGGTTGTACATGATCGGATCGAGCCCGACCCGCTGCATCATCGCCACCACCGCCTCGCGGCGTTCGCGCCCGGTCATCTCGGGGCGGTGGGTCTTGAGCGGCTCGGAGATGGAATCGGAGATCGTCAGCCGCGGGTCGAGGCTCGCCAGCGGATCCTGAAACACGATCTGCAGATCCTTGCGCTCGCGGGTCAGCGCCTTGCGGTCCATCTCGTTCAAGGGCTTGCCGAGCCACGAGACCGCGCCCGCCGAGGGCTCGATCAGCTGCAGCACGGCGCGGGCCAGCGTGGACTTACCACAGCCCGACTCGCCCACGATGCCCAGCGTCTCGCCCTCGCGCAGCGAGAAGCTCACGCCGTTCACCGCCTTCAGCGGCACCTTGCGCCCGAACAGCCCGCCCTTCTGCTGGATGTCGAAATGCACCTTCAGATCCTGCACATCGAGGATCGTCTTGCCGCTCACCTGCCCCGGCGCGTCGCCGGCATCGATGCGCGGCATCGCCGCCAGCAGCTTGCGGGTATACGCGTGCTCGGGCGCGGCAAAGATGCGCTCCACCGGGCCCTCTTCGACGAAGGCGCCCTTGCGCATTACCTTCACCCGGTCGCACATCCGCGCCACCACGCCCATGTCATGGGTGATCAGCGCAATCGCGGTGCCAAGCTCGTGCTGCAGCCGCGCCATCAGGTCGAGCACCTCGGCCTGCACCGTTACGTCGAGCGCGGTGGTCGGCTCGTCGGCGATCAAGAGCTTGGGCTCGCAGAGCATCGCCTGCGCGATCATCACCCGCTGGCGCATGCCGCCCGAGAGCTCGTGCGGATACTGGTCGAGCCGTCGCTCGGCCTCGGGGATCTGCACGCGGTTGAGCCAGTCGAGGCAATGCGCCCGAGCCTCCGCCCCGCGCAGCCCCTTGTGGACCCGCAGCACCTCGGCCATCTGGGCGCCGATCTTGAGATGCGGCGTCAGCGCGGTGAGCGGATCCTGAAAGATCATCCCCACATCGGCGCCGCGGATCGCGTTGAGCTTGCCGATCGGCAGGTTGAGGATCTCCTTGCCCGACAGCGTCACCGAGCCGGTGGCGCGCCCGTTGGGCGGCATCAGCCCCATCGCGGCCATGAAGCTCTGGCTCTTGCCCGAGCCGCTCTCGCCGACGATGCCGAGGCATTCGCCCGGCGCGATGTCGAAAGAGACGCCTTTCACGGCGTCGATTTGGCCGTCGGGCGTGTCGAAGGAGACCTGCAGGTCTTTTACGGAAAGAACGGTCATGTCAGCGATCCTTCGGGTCGAGCGCGTCGCGCAGGCCGTCGCCCACGAAGAACATCGCAATGATCAGCGCGACGTAGAAGAAGAGCGGGAAGAGCAGCTGCCAGAGCGTGCCGTAGGCCATGGTCCCTGCCCCTTCGGCGATCAGCCGGCCCAGCGAGGTGTTGGGCTCGGAGATGCCGAGGCCGAGGAACGAGATGAAGGACTCTGCCAGGATCATCTCGGGCACCAGCAGCGAGGCGTAGACGATCACCACGCCGGCGAGGTTGGGCAGGATGTGGCGCCAGATGATGGTGCCTTCCGAGACGCCCGTCGCGCGGGCCGCCTCGATGAACTCGCGGCTCTTCAGCGCCAGCGTCTGGCCGCGCACGATGCGGCTCATGGTCAGCCACGAGACCGCGCCGAGCCCGAGGAACAGCGCCGTGAAGCTGCGCCCCGCGACCACGAGGATCAGGATCAGCACCAGCGTCAGCGGGATCGCCAAAAGGATGTCGACGAAGCGCATCATGATGCTGTCGAGCTTGCCGCCGTAATAGCCCGCCACGACGCCCCAGAAGGTGCCGACGAGCAGCGCCATGGCGGCGCCGATCAGCCCCACCAGAAGCGAGGTCCGGGTGGCCTGGATGGTGCGGGCAAAGAGATCGCGGCCAAGGTCGTCGACGCCGAAATAGTGCCCGGTCTCGAGCGACGGGCCGCCCATGCCCTTCACGTCGCCCATCACGACCCAGTCGATCTCTTCGTTCGACCATTGCGAGAAGACCGGCCCGAAGATCACGAAGCAGACGATCAGCAGGAGGATGAAGAGGCTCGCCATGGCGGCCTTGTTGCGCAGGAAGCGGTTGAGCGCGTCGCGAAACAGCGACCGGCCCCGCACGGCGGTGAAATCGGTGATCTCGTCCGCCAGCGCCGCGGCTTTGGGGGAAGTTCCGAAGAATGCCATGTCAGTACCGGATCTTGGGATCGAACCACGCATAGGCGAGGTCGGTCAGCAGGTTCACGATGACGGTCAGGGCGCCGTAGAGGATCGTCACGCCCAGCAGCACCGCGTAGTCGCGGGTCAGGGCGGAGTTCACATAGGCCTGGCCGAGGCCGCCGGTGGAGAAATACAGGTCGACGAAGACCGAGCCGGTCAGCACGTAGACGAAGACCGGACCGAGATAGGAGATCACCGGCAGCAGCGTCGGCTTCATCGCGTGGCGCCAGATGATCGAGCGCTGCGGCAGGCCCTTGGCCCGCGCGGTGCGGATGAAGTTGGCGTTCATCACCTCGAGCATGGACGAGCGCGTGATGCGCGCGATCGAGCCCATGTAGGAGGTCGAGAGCGCGATCACCGGCATGATGAGATATTGCCACTGTCCGCCGTTCCAGCCGCCGCCGGGCAGCCAGCCGAGCCAGAGCGTGAAGGTCAGGATCAGGATCGGGCCCATGATGAAGTTGGGCAGCGCCTGCGCCGCGATGCCGAGGCTCACGGCGAAATAGTCGACCCAGGTGTTGTGGCGGATGGCGGCGGCGATCCCCAGCGCGACGCCCACCAGCGTGGCCGCGAGGAAGGCCAGCGAGCCGTAGGTCAGCGAGATCGGGAAGCCGGTCGCGATGATGTCGTTCACGTCGCGGTCCTTGTAGACGAAGGACGGACCGAAATCGAAATGCAGCACGATGTTGACGAAGTAGTCCCAGAGCTGCTTCCACAGCGGCTGGTCGAGCCCGTAGCGGGCCTCGATATTGGCCAGCACGTCGGGCGGCAGCGGGCGCTCGGAGGTGAAGGGGCCGCCTGGCGCGAGGTGCATCATGCAGAAAGCGGCGATGACCAGCAGCGCAATGGTCGGAATGGCGACCAGAAGGCGCCGGATGATATAGATCAGCATGTCAGGGGTTCCCTGTCGGTGAGCGCCCCGCCGCACGGGAGGGGCGCTCGGGTCGGTTTACTCGGCGGCCTTGTAGAGGTCCTTCGAGTACCAGTTGAACTGGATGTTGTTCACCGGGAAGTTCTTCAGCGAGTCGTCGATCATGTACACGCCCGCGTAGTGGTAGAGCGGGATCACCGGCATGTCCTCGGCGAGGATCTCCTCCGCCTTAGTGTAGAGCGGCGCGGTGTCGTCCGCGGTCAGCGCATCGGCGAGCAGCTGGTCATACTCGGGGTTCGAGTACTTGCCGTCGTTGTAGCCCGAGTCGGACTGCAGCAGGTCGAGGAAGGTCGAGGCTTCGTTGTAGTCGCCGCACCATGCGCCGCGCGCCAGCTCGAAGTTCTGGTTGCCGCGCTCTTCGAGGAACACCTTCCACTCCATGTTCGAAAGCTGCGCCTGCACGCCAAGCTTCTGCTTCCACATCTGCGACAGCACGACGGCCACCTTCTGGTGCGCCTCGGAGGTGTTGTAGACCATGTTGAAGCTCAGCGGGTTGTCCTCGCCGTAGCCGGCCTCGGCCAGCAGTTCCTTGGCCTTCGCATCCCGCTCGGGCTGGGTCATGCCGGCCATCTCGGTCTCGGGGGCGTCAAAGCCCGCGGTGGCCTCGGGCGTGAAGACGTAAGCCGGGGGCTGGCCGCCTGCCATCACGTTGTTGACGATGATGTCGCGGTCCACAGTCAGCGCCAGCGCCTTGCGGACGTTGGGATCCTTGAAGGCCTCGGGGCCGCTCTCGGAGAGGTTGAAGGTGTAGTAGTAGTTGCAGAGCTTCGGGAAGCTGTGCGCCTCCTCGCCATACTCGTCGCGCAGGCGCGGGAACTGGCCGGCGGGGATGTCGGTCATGTCGAGCTCGCCGGCGCGGTAGCGGGTCAGCGCGACGTTCTCGTCGTTGATGATCAGCGCCACCGACTTGTCGAGGATGACGTTCTCGGCATCCCAGTACATGTCGTTCTTGCGGCGCACGATCGACTCGCCGGGGTTCATCTGGGTCAACACGTAGGCGCCGTTGCCGACGATGTTGCCGGGCTTGGTCCACTCCGCGCCGAACTCTTCGATCACCTTCTGCGGGGCCGGGAAGGTGGTCGAGTGCACCACCATCTGCGGGAAGTAGGGCAGCGGTGCCGAGAGGCGCACCTCGAGCGTGGTGTCATCGATCGCCTCGACGCCGAGCGCCTCGGGGGCCATGTCGCCGGCGACCACGGCGTCGCCGTTCTCGAGCTTCATCAGCGAGATGAACCACTGGTAGGGCGAGGCGGTGGCGGGATCGGCGGCGCGGCGCCAGGCGTAGACGAAATCGCCTGCAGTGACCGGATCGCCGTTCGACCACTTGGCATCGTCGCGCAGGTGGAAGGTGTAGGTCAGCTTGTCCTCCGAGACCTCCCAGTCGGTGGCCACGCCGGGCACCAGCTCGCCGTTCGCGTCCTGGTTCAGCAGCCCTTCGAACAGATCGCGCACCACATCGGAGCCGTCGGTGTCCTCGACGATCTGCGGGTCGACCGAGGAGATGTTGTCGAGGATGCGATAGGTGAAGGTCTGATCCTCGGCCAGCGTGTCGCCGGTCTCGGGATGGGTCTCCTGCGCCACGGCGCCAGCCGCAAGGCCGGCGCTCAGGATCGTGCTCAGAGTCAGTCGGGTCAATCTCGTCATGGCATGTGCCTCCCTTTCTGGGGTCGAGGGCAGCGCGCCCTCTTCTCGCTAAGGTATATTGAATTCGAAACGCAGCAATCCTCACGCGAATGCGTGCGGCTACAGAATGCGGAACCACGGAGTGTGCGGTTTCATTGACATGCGCGGACCAGAATCCGATTCCGCTCACGCGGACAAGGGGGCGAAACGCGACGTAATCCCGCATGAGGCGAAAAATGCTTTCGCTTTGGCGGCACTTTGCCGGCTTCCGTCGCGGCAGCTCCGACCGGTCGCGTGGCTGGATCGGCCGCCCGATAGAAGCCACACGCATACCGTGCACCCACAGAGCCCCGCGACCGCATGACGACGGCCCTGATTTCCAGTTTCGCCCGCAATCATGCTGCAACTGCGAGATTGTTGGCATAAAAACGACCTGAACGTCTAAAGGTCTATCTGCCGCCCAACTTTTTGCACGCTTCGCCATCACAGAAAAAAGCGTTCCGATTAGAAAGGTTAATGGAATGCTAAGTATGATTACAGGTTCCGGATCGGGCCTTCTCTCCAACCCTTCGACGCTCCTCTCCGCCAAGTCGGTCGAGACCGAGGACAGCGTGCTTGACGACGTTTCCGCGACCGAAACCACCGCCGAGGAGCCGACCACCGGCCCGGTGACCGTTTCGGAAAGCAGCGAGACCGGCGCGAGCGAAGGCGCCACCGTGGCGCCTTCGAACGCCGCCGCTGGCGCATCCGCATCCGCAGCCGCTTCTGCGCAGGCTGGCGCCACATCTCAGAGCGCGCCGGAGGCTGCATCGGACGAGACGGGCTCGGACGACGCCATTGCCGCAGCCCGCGCGCAGGCCATCGCAACCCAGGAAAGCTTCGTGAAGAACCTGCTGGTCGCCAGCATCGGCGCCGAGACCGGCGAGAGTGCCACCGAGCTTGCCACACCGGTGAGCCGCGGTGCCGCGAGCTACGCCGCCGCCCGCGATGCCGGCGCAAGCGCCTCTGCGGGCCGGGGCGTCGAGGCCTGATCCTGCTGGCCCCGCGGCGCGTATCATGCGCGGCGCGGGACCATCGCTTTTCGTTTCAGAGGGGCACGATCGGGACGACACGCGCCCGGAGACTGTCGCAGCGGCGCCGTGACGCCGAAAGAAGACGAGGGGGCCAGCCCCCTCTTGGCCCGTTGGGCCAATTCACCCCCGAGGTATTTTGAAACCAGAGAAGATGAGGGCGCTGCGCGGTCAGACCGGGTGGGGTGCTTTCGGGGAGACGTTTGTGCCCAGCGCGGCGCGCCAGCTTGCTGCGTAGGCGCGGTAGGGCGCGGCGTCTGGCGGGGCCGCGTGGCGGGCCGTCTTGCTGCTGTGCTCGGGGGCGAAAAGCAGCGCCGCGCCGATCGAGGTGCCGGTGGCGGAGGCCGCCGTCTCGACCCCGCCGGAACGCAGGGCGGCGAGCATGTCGAGTACGTCGCGATTGCGCGCGAACGGGCCTTCGATGACCTGCGGGCCCTCGGCGCCGATCAGTTCCAGGCAGGTGTCGGTCATCAGGCCGAGATAGAGCGACAGGGCAAAGAGGCGCTCGCCATCGGTGCGCGGCTCGATGGTCCAGCAATGGCTGCGACCGGCGAAGGGGCCGCTTTCGGGGACGACGGCGGGCAGCAGCATGATGCCGTCGCGGAACACCGCGGCGCGGTCGGCCTCGGTCGGCGCGGCGGTGAGGCCGGCGCTCATCAGTTCGTATTCGCGGCCGCCCATGAAGCGCGCGGAGGGCACCGGGTGGCCAAACGCATCGACATTGATCAGCGTGTCTCGGGCGGGATCCAGCGCGGGCGCCGCGGCGCCCACCGACATGGCAATCACCCAGGTGCCGGTGGAGACCACCGAGACCGGCCCCGCGCGGCCCAGAAGGTGGGGCAGCAGCGAGGCGTTGCTGTCGTGGATGCCGCAGACGACCGGCGTGCCCTCGGGAAGGCCGGTGCGCGCGGCGATGTCAGCGGTGATCGGGCCCAGTACCTCGGTGGCGCGGCGCGGCGGAGCGATCTTGCCGGAAAGGCCGAGGCGCTCGGGTAGGCTCGAAAACCGGCCATCGCGCGGGCACCAAAGATCGGTGTGGCAGCCCAGCGACGACATATCCGTGGCCAGCGCACCGGTGAGGCGGAAGCCCCAGTATTGCGGGTAGGTCACCACACTCGCGACGCGCGCCGACAGGGAGGGATCGGTGGCGAGCTGCCAGTGCAGCTGCGCGCCGAGGTTCAGCCCCATGGGCAGGCGCGGGCTTCCGGTCTCGGCGAAGGGCGGGCGCAGCGCGTCGTACTCGGTCGCCAGCGCGTCGGGGCCGGTATGCTCGTAATCGAGCATCGGCGCGGCGAGGCCGCCCTCGGTGTCGAGCAGCACCGCCGCGGCGCCGTGGGTGGTGACCGAGATGCCGTCGATGCCGTGGCTTGCCTGAAACGCCGCCAGATGCTCGAGGAAGAACGCCCAGTGGCCTTCGAGATCGAACTGCGGATAGGGCGGGCCGGGACGCACGGTGTTGGGGCGGGTGACCACCGCCAGTTCCTCGAGCCGCTCGAGATCGACCAGCGCGAGCTTGACGTTGGTCTTGCCGACGTCGATCACGGCGATGTTGCGCGGCGCGCTCATGGCAGGTGGAACACCGGGACGAGCGGCGTCTCGACCGGGCTGCTGTCGGGGTTGGTCTGCATGATGTCGGCCATGTAGGCCCACCATTTCTTCACCGCCGGATGGTCGGGCAGCGCGTCCATGCCGTGATCCTCGCGCCGCCACAGCACCGCGAAAAGGTGCCGCGTCTCGGGGTCGTAATGGATCGAGTAATCCTCGACCCCGGCCGCCTTCAGCGCCTCGACCAGCTCGGGCCAGATGGCGTCGTGGCGGCGCTTGTACTCGTCGAGCTGGCCCTCGTTCAGCACCATGCGGAAGGCATATTTCTCCATGCTCACGCCCCCCAGCGCAGTTTCAACCACAGCCGCGGCAGCGCGATCACCCCGATCAGAAGCGCGCCGATGACGATCGACATGACGATGCCCGGCACGTTCAGCAGGCCCAGCCCGAAGGTCACCAGCCCCATCACGAAGGCGGCGATCACCACGCCGGGGATCGAGCCCGAGCCGCCGAGGATGCTCACCCCGCCGAGAACCACCATGGTGACGACCTCGAGCTCCCAGCCGAAGCCGATGGAGGGCCGCGTCGAGCCCAGCCGCGAGGTCAGGCAGATCGCCGCCACGCCCGACATCAGCCCGGTGAGCAGAAACAGGATGAAACGCACCCGCTGCACCCTTATGCCCGAGAACAGCGCGCCGGTGGGGTTGTTGCCGATGGCATAGACCGCGCGGCCGAAATTGGTCTTGTGCAGCAGCACGCCGTAGATCACCGCCAGCACCGCGAAGAGCACGAACTCGAAGCTGACCACCCAGAACACGTAGCCCTGCCCGAAGACGGCGAAGCTCTCGGGATAGCCGCGATAGGCCTGATCGCCGAGCACGATATAGGCGATGCCGCGGAACAGGCTCATGGTCCCGATGGTGACCACGATCGAGGGCAGCGCCAACCGCGTCACCAGCACGCCATTGAACGCGCCCGCCGCCAGCCCGGTGAAGAGGCCGATGGCCACGAGCCCCGGCGTGCCGACCCCGGCCTGCACCGCGGCGCCCATGGCGGTCGAGGCCAGCGCGATGATCGAGGCGACCGAGAGGTCGATGTCGCCGGCGATGATCAGCAGCGCCATGGCGAAGGCGATCATCGCCTTTTCGGTGAAGTTGAAGGTGGCGTCGCTCAGGTTCCACGCATTGAGGAAATACGGCGAGGCGAAGCAGTTGGCGATGAAGATCGCCACCGCCACCACCAGGAGCAGGCTCTCCCAGCTCTTCAGCCGCTTCGCCAGCGGCGAGACCAGCGTGTCGGGGATGTGATGGGTGGAACTCGTGCTCATGTCGCGGCCTCCGCCTGCTTGAGGATGACCCTGCCCTTGGTCTTGTTGGCCTGCGCATTGAAGGCGACGGCGATGATGATCGCGCTGCCCGAGATCGCGAGCTGCCAGAAGGGCGAGATGTTGACCACCGGCAGGGCGTTCTTGATCACGCCGAGGAACAGCGCGCCCAACACCGCGCCGAAGACCGAGCCGACGCCGCCGGCGATCGAGATGCCGCCGATCACCGCCGCGGCGACGGTGTCGAGCTCAAAGCCGCCGGCGATGTCGACATAGGCCACGGCGTAGCGGCTGACCCAGAGATAGCCGGTGAGCCCCGCGAGCGCGCCCGAGATCGTGTAGGCCATGAACTTGGTCCGGCCGACGTCGATGCCGGTATAGATCGCCGCGTGCGGATTGCCGCCCACCGCGTAGACCGCTCGGCCGAGGCTGGTGCGGGTCATCAGCACGAAGAAGGCGATGATCACGAGGATGGCGACCCAGCTCATCATCGGCAGGCCCAGCAGCTCGGCGCGTGGGAAGGCCTTGAAGGCCGGCGACATCTCGTGCGCGTTGACCCATTTGCCGTTGGAGATCAGGAAGATGATGCCGCGAAAGATGGTCATGGTGCCAAGCGTCACCACGATCGGCGGGATGTCGAGCTTCCACACCAGCAGCCCGTTGACCATGCCCATCGCGGTGCCGAGCGCCACCGCGATGACGAGGATCACCGAGACCGGCAGGCCGGGCATCGCGATGTTGAGCATCGCCACGCACATGCCGGTGAGCGCGAGGTTGGCGGCGACCGAGAGGTCGATGCACTTGGTCAGGATGACGATCATCTGACCCAGCGCCAGCAGCATCAGCGGCGAGGTGTCGTTGAACACCGCGATCAGGTTCGACGGTGCCACGAAGGCGGGAAAGCGGGTCGCGATCAGCACCAGCAGCGCCAGGATGGCGGCGGCAAGGATGGTTTCGCGCGCGGTGAGGATACGTTTCAGCATGTCATCTCTCCCGGATGCCGGCGGCGTGACGGACAAGGGTTTCGGGGGTCATCTCGTCTCCCGCCAACTCGGCGACCATGCGGCCCTCGCGCATGACGATGACCCGGTCGGACATGCCCAGCACCTCGGGGATCTCCGAGCTGACCATGATCACCGCCAGCCCCTGCCCCGCCAGCTCGGCCATGAAATCGTGCACCGCCGCCTTTGAGCCGATGTCGATGCCCTTGGTCGGCTCGTCGAGGATGATCACCTTGGGCTGGGTGGCGAGCCACTTGGCGATCACCACCTTCTGCTGATTGCCGCCCGAGAGGTTGCCGACATCGGTGTCGAGCGAGGCGGCGCGCAGGTCGAGCCGCTCGCAATAGGTGCGCGCCAGCTTGAACTCCTCGGCCAGCCGGATGAAGCCGCGGCGCGAGGTGCGGCCCAGCGAGGGCAGCGTGACGTTCTGAAAGATCGGCATGGCGGTGATGGCGCCCTGCTGGCCGCGATCCTCGGGGACATAGACGATGCCCGCCCCCACAGCATCGGCGGGCGAGGCGATCTCGCGGCTCTCGCCGTCGATGCGGATGCGGCCCGCGGACGGCTTGGTGATGCCGAAGAGCGATTGCATGACCTCGGAGCGCCCCGCACCCACAAGACCGTAGAAGCCGAGGATCTCGCCCTTGCGCAGCGAGAAGCCGATGCCGTCGAATTCGGTAGGGTGGCAGTAGTCTTCGACCGCCAGCACCTCGTCACCGAGCTCGGGCGTGCGGTCGGGGAAGATATGCGCCACCTCGCGGCCGACCATCAGCTTGACCAGCGCGTCGTTGTCGGTCTCGGCGATGCGGCCCTCGCCCACGTACTGCCCGTCGCGGAAGACGGTGTAATTGTCGGCGATGCGGAAGATCTCGTCGAACTTGTGGCTGATGAACAGGATCGCCTTGCCCTGCGCCTTGAGCTGGTCGACCAGCTCATAAAGCTCTTCGATTTCCTTGTGCGACAGCGCCGCGGTGGGTTCGTCCATGATCACCACGCGGGCATCGATCGACAGCGCCCGGGCGATGGCCACCATGTGCTTGTTGGCGATGCCGAGGTCGCGCAGCCGGGTCGCGGGGTCGATCTCGGCGCCGATCCCGGTCAGGATCTCGGCCGAGCGGCGATTGATCTCGGCCCAGTCAAGCAGGCCCCAGCGGGTGCGCGGCGCGTGCCCGAGGAAGATGTTCTCGGCCACCGACAGCTCGTCGAACAGCACCGTCTCCTGATGGATCGCGGTGATGCCGGCGTCGGCGGCGTCCTGCGCGGTGGGAAAGCGGGTCTCCTCGCCGTCGACGAGGATGCGGCCCTCGGTCGGCTGGTAGATGCCCGTGAGGATCTTCACCATCGTCGACTTGCCGGCGCCGTTCTCGCCGATCAGCGCGGTGACCTCGCCGGGATAGAGGTTCAGAGACACCTCCGAGAGGGCGCGCACGCCGGGAAAGGTCTTGGTGATGCCGTCGAGGGCCAGAACGGGCGTCGGGCGGGTCACTGGATCTGTCTCTGCCTGGGTCTGTGTCTGCATCAGCATGTCGTGGCGCCCCGTCGATTGGAGGGAGCGCCCCGGCGCGGCGGAAGCGCCGGGGTCGCGTCTTGCATGGATCGAGCGGAGGCGATCAGAAGATCGACTTGAACTCGTCGATGTTGCCCGCGTCGTAGACGAAGGGATCGGCCATCGCGCCATTGCCCTCGTCATCGAGCGTCACCTCGCCCATGCGGCCCATCGGCAGGGTCGCGCCCGGCTCGGCGGTGGCCTCGCCGGTGGCGAGCGCGTGGGCGATCATGGTGGCCGAGTAGCCAAGGTCGATCGGGTTCCAGATCGCAAAGGACTGCGACGCGCCCGACTCGATGGCGCCGGCCATTTCTGAGGGCAGGCCGAGGCCGGTCACGTTGACCTCACCGGCCTTGCCGGCATCGGCGACGGCCTGCGCGGCGGCCACGATGCCCACCGAGGTCGGCGCGATGATGGCGTCGAGATCGGGATAGGTCGCCATCAGGCCCTGCGCCTCGCGGTAGGACTTGTCGGCGAGGTCGTCGCCATAGACGGTCGCGACCAGCTCGATGCCCTCGTACTCGGGCAGCACCTTCTTCATCTCCTCGATCCAGATGTTCTGGTTCGTGGCGGTGGCAGAGGCCGACAGGATCGCCACCTGTCCGCCCTCGGGCAGGTGATCGGCGGCGAGCTTGACGCACATATTGCCGATCAGTTCGTTCGAGGACGGGTTGAGATGCATCAGGCGGCCCTCGGGTGCGACACCCGAATCCCAGCTGATCACGGTGATGCCGCGCTGCATGGCCTTCTTCAGCGAGGGCACCAGCGCGTCATAGTCGTTGGCCGAGATCGCGATGGCATCGACGCCCTGCGCGATCAGCGAGTTGATCACCTCGATCTGCCCCTCGGCAGTGGTATCGGTCGGGCCGGTATAGATGATCTGGGTGTCGCCCAGCTCGGCCGCGGCCTCCTCGGCGCCCTTCGCTGCGGCCTCGAAGAAGCCGATGCCCAGCGCCTTGACCACGAGCGCGATGCGCGTCTCGTCGGCCGAGGCCGCCGTTGCGCCAAAGCCTGCCGCCATCGTTGCGGCCAGCGCCACCGTTCCAAGTACCTTGTTGATCACGCGCATAAGTTCCTCCCGTATGAAGCGTGTTGGGCGAAGACCTAGGAGGCCGCCCCATCCTCCTCGCTTGCCGCCGCGACCGGCGCGACGATCAGCTCCACATCCGCCGCCTCGAGCATCGAGGCGGCACGATCCGAAATCCCGTCATCGGTGATCACCACGTTCACCCGCTCGAGCGGGCAGAGCACCAGAGACGAGCGCTGTTCGAATTTCGTGCTGTCGACCAGCACCACCAGCTCGTCGGCCTGGCCGATCAGCTTGTGCTCGGCCTGGATCAGCAGCGGATCCGCCTCCATCAGGCCCAGCGGCCCGACCCCCTGCGCCCCCATGAACATGCGCCGCGCATAGAAGTTGCGGGTCACGTCGTTCTCGAACGGGCTCAGCACGATCTGCTGCTCGCGGTAGATCACGCCGCCCGACAGCATCACCGTGTTCTTGGAATGCTTGAGCAGGTGCTCGGCGATGGGAAACGAGTTGGTAAAGACCTGCACCCGGCGGCTGGCCAGCGGGTGCACCATCTGGAAGGTCGTGGTGCCGCCGTTGATGATGATCGGATCACCATCGGTGACCAGCTCGCAGGCGGCGCGGGCGATGGCCTGCTTCTGCTTGATCCGCATGGTCTCGTTGACGGCGAAGGTGCGGCCAGCGAGGCCCACGAACTGCGGCGGGGCGATGGCTTCGGCGCCACCGCGCACGCGGCGCAGCTTCTTTTGCATGTGAAGGGTGGCGATGTCGCGGCGCACCGTCGCCTCGGACACGCCCGTCAGGTTCACCAGATCGGCCACGGTGGCGACCGGTCGCTCCTGAACCGCTGACAGAATCAGCCTGTGGCGCTCGCTTTCGTGCATGACGTCCTCCCTCTTGACAGAAAACCTGCGCGGATTCCCGGTCAAAGTCAATCACAATCCGTCATGATTGCTCATTCTGCGGCGCAGAATGATTGAACGTGATTGTTTGTGATTGACAGAGCCGCCCGTGAGGCGCAGGTTTTGAGCAAGATTGAATCGGGCGCGCCGCGCCAATGGGAGGAAGCCATGCTCAAGACGACCGCCGCCCCGCGGCTCGAAACCCTATGGGACGACTCGCGCGCCGCATCGATGTCGGAGCCTGAAAAGCTGCTTTACCGCTCCAATCTGCTGGGCTCTGACAAGCGCATCACCAACTACGGCGGCGGCAACACCTCCGCCAAGGTGATCGAGACCGATCCGCTCACCGGCGAGGAGGCCGAGGTGCTCTGGGTCAAGGGCTCGGGCGGCGATGTGGGTTCGATCAAAATGGACGGCTTCGCCACCCTCTACATGGACAAGCTGCGCGCCCTGAAGGGCAAGTATCGCGGGGTTGAGTTCGAGGACGAGATGGTCGGCTACCTGCCGCATTGCACCTTCAACCTGAACCCGCGCGCCGCCTCGATCGACACGCCGCTGCACGCCTACGTGCCGCGCCGCCATGTCGATCACATGCACCCCGACGCGATCATCGCCATCGCCGCAGCCAAGGACAGCAAGGCGCTGACCCAGGAGATCTTCGGCGACGAGATCGGCTGGCTGCCGTGGAAAAAGCCGGGCTACGAGCTGGGGCTCTGGCTCGAGACCTTCTGCCTCGAGAACCCCGAGGCCAAGGGCGTCGTGCTCGAAAGCCACGGGCTCTTCACCTGGGCGGATGACGCCAAGGAGTGCTACCTGCTCACGCTCGAGATCATCAACAAGGCCATCGCCTATTTCGATGACAAGACCCGCGACGTGCCGGCCTTCGGCGGTGCGGCGAATGAAAGCCTCGCGCCCGAGGCCCGGCGCGCGGTGGCGGCGCGGCTGATGCCGGCGATCCGCGGCTTTGTCTCGGGCAAGCAGCACATGGTCGGCCATTTCGACGACAGCGACACGGTGCTCGAATTCGTCAACGGCCGCGACATGGGCGCGCTGGCCGCGCTCGGCACCTCGTGCCCGGACCATTTCCTGCGCACCAAGATCCGCCCGCTCGTGGTCGCCTTCGACCCGGCGCAGAACAATGTCGACGCGGTGCTGGAGGGGCTCGAGGCGCAGATCGCCGCCTATCGCGACGACTACGCCGCCTACTACGAGCGCTGCAAGCATGACGACAGCCCGGCGATCCGCGACCCCAACGCGGTGGTCTACCTCGTGCCCGGCGTCGGCATGATCACCTTCGCCAAGGACAAGGCCACGGCGCGGATCTCGGGCGAATTCTACACCAACGCGATCAACGTGATGCGCGGCGCCTCGGCGGTGAGCGAGTATTGCGGCCTGCCCGAGCAGGAGGCGTTCGACATCGAGTACTGGCTGCTCGAGGAAGCCAAGCTGCAGCGCATGCCCAAGCCCAAGAGCCTTGCCGGACGGGTGGCGCTGGTCACCGGCGGCGCCGGCGGCATCGGGGCGGCGACCGCCGAGCGCTACCTCGCCGAGGGCGCCTGCGTGATGCTGGCCGATATCAGCGCCGAGAACCTCAGGGCCGCGCATGACGGCCTCGCCCAGCGCCATGGCAAGGACGTGGTGCGCAGCGTGCTGATGAACGTCACCGACGAGAGCGCCGTCGCCGCCGCCTATGACGAGACGGCAGTGGAATTCGGCGGGCTCGACATCCTCGTGTCGAACGCCGGCATCGCGAGCTCGGCCCCGGTCGAGGAAACCTCGCTGGCGCTCTGGTCCAAGAACATGGACATCCTGTCGACGGGCTATTTCCTCGTCTCGCGCGAGGCCTTCAAGCTGATGCGCGCGCAGGGAATCGGCGGCGCCATCGTCTTCGTCGCCTCCAAGAACGGCCTTGCAGCCTCGCCCAACGCCTCGGCCTATTGCACCGCCAAGGCCTCGGAGATCCACCTCGCCCGCTGCCTCGCGCTGGAAGGCGCCGAGGCGGGCATCCGGGTCAACGTGGTCAATCCCGACGCGGTGCTGCGCGGCTCGAAGATCTGGGAGGGCGAGTGGCTCGAACAGCGCGCCTCGACCTACGGCACCGACAAGGAGGGGCTCGAGGAGATGTATCGCAACCGCTCGATGCTGAAGCGCTCGGTGCTGCCCGAGGACATCGCCGAGGCGGCGTATTTCCTCGCCTCGGACCTTTCGGCGAAATCCACCGGCAACATCCTCAACGTCGATGCCGGCAACAAGGAGGCGTTCACGCGCTGAGCGCGGGCGGGCTTTCGGCCCGCCCCCACCCGCCGCCCGGAGGAGACCATGCGGCATGTTCCGAGCCCGAACCATCCCACGAATCCGGATGCCGGCGCGCTGCCGACACCTTGCGGTGTCCCTCCCCGACACCGCCGGCGCGACGGCCAGCGCCCCGCACGCCGCCGCGCCCTCCCCCTCACCGATGACCACGCCGCAGGCCGGACGCCGCAGCGATCTGCGCCCGCCCCTGCCCTGCCGGGACGCCAGCCCGCGCCCGGCCCCCTGAAAGGAGACCAGCCATGACCACCAAGAGCTACGAGACGGCCCGCGAGGCCTTTGCCGCGTGGGATGTCGACACCGAGGCCGCGCTCGCGACGCTGGCCACGATCCCGATCTCGGTGCATTGCTGGCAGGGCGACGACGTGGTCGGCTTCGAGAGCCGGCACGGCAGCTCGGGCGGCGGCATTCAGGCCACCGGCAACCACCCCGGCCGCGCCCGCACCCCGGGCGAGCTGCGCGCCGATCTGGAGTTCGCCTATTCCAAGATCCCGGGCACCCACCGGCTCAACCTGCACGCCTGCTACATGGACACCGACGAGTCGCCCGACCGTGACGAGATCGAGGTGAAGCACTTCCAGCCGTGGATCGACTGGGCCGGGGATCAAGGCATCGGGCTCGATTTCAACCCGACCTTCTTTGCCCACGAAAAGGCCGACGACAACCTGACCCTCAGCCATCCCGATCAGGGCATCCGCGATTTCTGGATCGAGCACGGCAAGCGCAGCCGCGAGATCGCCGCCGCCTTCGGGCGCGCGCAGGGCAGCGCCTGCGTCAACAACATCTGGGTGCCGGACGGCTCCAAGGACAACCCGGTCGACCGCATGGGCGCGCGCCGGCGGCTCGAGGCCTCGCTCGACGCCATGTGCGCCGAAACGCTCGACAAGTCCCAGATGCTAGACGCGGTGGAATCGAAGCTCTTCGGCATCGGGGTCGAGGCGATGACCGTGGGCAGCCACGAGTTCTACATGGGCTACGCGATCCGGCGCGGCACGCTACTCTGCCTCGACATGGGGCATTTCCACCCGACCGAGAACATCGCCGACAAGCTCAGCGCCGTGGCGCTCTCGGTCGACGAGATCCTGCTGCATGTCAGCCGCCCGATGCGCTGGGACAGCGACCACGTGATCCTGCTCGATGACAGCATCCGCGCCATGGCGCAGGAGCTGGTGTTCGGCGATCTGCTCGGGCGCACCCATATCGGGCTCGATTTCTTCGACGCCACGATCAGCCGCACCGCCGCCTGGGTGATCGGCGTGCGGAACATGCAAAAGGCCCTGCTCGAGTCGCTGCTGATGCCGCAGGCGCGGCTCAAGGCGGCGGAGACGTCGCTCGACTTCACCACAAGGCTGATGCTCACCGAAGAGCTGAAGGACCTGCCCTTCGGTGCGGTCTGGGCCGAGTTCTGCGACCGCAAGAGCGTGCCCTCGGGCGCGCAGCTCATCTCGGATCTCGACGCCTATCAGGCGTCGGTCGCCTCGCGAGGATAGAGACCATGGCACCGTTCACGCATCCGATTTCCTTCGTCAAGGAGGCCGCCCCGCTGGCGCATCTGTGCTGGAAGATGGGCTGGAACGAGGCCAACGGCGGCAACTTCTCCTGGCGCCTCCCGCGCGAGGAGATCGAGGCCATCCTGACCCGCCACTATCCCGAGCTCGCCCCGAGCGAGCCGGTGCCGATGCCGATCGACGAGCCCGAGCTCGACGGCGAGTATTTCCTCGTCACGGGCTCCGGGCAGTTCTTCCGCCACGCGCTCGAAAAGCCCAATCAGGTCTTCGGCATCGTGCGCATCACCCAAGGCGGCACCGCGTGGCAGAAATGCTGGGGCTTCTCCTCGGGCGCCAAACCGACCTCGGAATTCGCCACCCATCTCGTCGCCCACGCAATCCGCAAGCGGGTCTCGAACGGGCGCGAGCGGATGATCCTGCATTGCCACCCGCCGGACTTCGTCGCGCTGAGCTTTCTCGAACCGCTCGACACGCGGGCGCTGACCCGCGTGCTGTGGGAGAAGATGCCCGAATGCATCGTGATCTTCCCCGACGGGGTGCGCGTGGTGCCGCTGCTCCTGCCCGGCACGGTCGAGATCGCGGAGGCCTCGGCGGTCGAGCTCGAGCACAGCCGGGTGATCTCGTGGAGCCACCACGGCATCTTCGCCTCCGAGGAAAACCCCGACAAGATCTTTGCCCTCGTCGAAACGGTCGAGAAGGCGGCGGCGATCCACAGGCGCGTGCTCTCGGCGGGCGGCGCGAAGCAGGCGATCTCCACCGCCATGCTGCGCCAGCTCACCGAGAAATTCGAGGCGCTTCTGGTCGCGCCTCCGGTGCTGCTCGACGACTGATGAGCCCGGACTGATCAGCCCCCGGCCCGTGCCTCGTCGCGCGGGCCGATGGTGGTTGTGATCTCGCCGACGCCCTCGATGCTGACGACACAGGCGTCGCCCGGCACCAGCGCGCCGACACCCGCCGGCGTGCCGGTCATGATGAGATCGCCCGGCGCCAGCTCGACGCTTTCCGACAGGAAGGCGACAACGTCCTGCACCGGCCAGATCATCTCGGCCAGATCGCCATCCTGCTTCACCTCGCCATTCACCGACAGGCTGATGCGGCCCTCGGAGGGGTGGCCGATCTCGCTTGCCGAATGCAGCGGCCCGATCACCGCCGAACGGTCGAAGCCCTTCGACAGGTCCCACGGGCGGCGCAGCTCCTTGGCGTCGTTCTGCATGTCGCGCCGGGTGAGGTCGTTGCCCACCGCGTAGCCCCAGACATGCTCGAGCGCGCGGTCCGCCGGGATGTCGCGCCCGCCCGCGCCGATAGCGACCACCAGCTCGGCCTCGTAATGCAGATTTTCGGTCTGCGGCGGATAGGCGATGGTCGCGCCGTCCTCCACCACCGCGTCGGCGGGCTTGGTGAAAAAGAACGGCGGCTCGCGGTCCGGATCACGCCCCATCTCGCGGGCATGGGCGGCGTAGTTGCGCCCGACGCAGAAGATGCGGCGGACCGGGAAGCGATCTTCGCTGCCGGCGACGGCGATGGAGGGGGTCTCCATCGGAGGGATGACAAAGCTCATGCGAACTCCCGTGTCTCGTGCTGTTTCTAAAGGCTTACGCCCTGAGCCCCCCACGATACCAGCCGCTTTCCCCGCGCCCCAGATTGACAGCCCCCGCGAAGCGGCGCTTGATCCCGGCAACAGGAAAGGGCGGCAGAGGCAACTCGTCGTAAGAGGGTGAAAGATGAAGAAGACAGTGGCAGTGATCGGCGCCGGCATAGTGGGGGTCTCGACCGCGATCTGGCTGCAGCGCGACGGGCATGACGTGATCCTGATCGACAAGGCCGGACCCGGCGAGGGCACCAGCCACGGCAATGGCGGCGTGCTGGCCTCGTGCTCGGTGATGCCGGTGCCCGGCCCCGGGCTCTGGACCAAGGCGCCCAAGATGCTGCTCGACCCCAACCAGCCGCTGTTCATGAAGTGGTCCTACCTGCCCAAGCTTCTGCCCTGGCTGATGAAATACATGAGCCACGCCAATGCCGACAGCGCCCGCCGCCGCGCCGCCGCGGCGACCTCGATCATCGGCGACAGCCTCTCGGACCACCTTGCCCTCGCCAACGGCACCGGGGCCGAGAAATGGGTCGTCCCGAGCGATTACGTCTTCATCTACAACACCCGCGCCGATTACGAGGCCGACGCCTTCGGCTTCTCGGTGCGCAAGGAGAACGGCTTCAAATGGGAGCTGCTCGAGGATCAGGCGTTCCGCGACTACGATCCGATCTGGGGCCCGCAGATGACCTGCGCCGCGCGCTTCCCCGATCACGGCCGCATCGCGGATCCGGGCCAGTACGTCAAAGACCTCGCCGGCCACGTGCAGGCGCAGGGCGGGCGGCTGATCATCGGCGAGGTGAGCGACATCGCCCGCGAAAAGGGCGCCGTCACCGGCGTCCGCATCGGTGGCGAGACCATTGCTTGCGACGCAGCAGTGCTCACCACCGGGGTCTGGTCCGGCCCGCTTGCGGCCAAACTTGGCGTCAAGCCGCCGCTCGAATCCGAGCGCGGCTACCATCTCGAGCTCTACGAGCCCTCGGTCATGCCGCGCTCGCCGGTGATGATCGCCTCGGGCAAGTTCGTGGCCACCCCGATGGAGGGCCGTCTGCGGCTCGCCGGCATCGTGGAGCTCGGCGGGCTCGACCTGCCGCCCTCGCGCGCGCCCTTCGCGCTCTTGGAAAAGCAGATCCGCGCCGCCATCCCGGGCCTGACCTGGAAAAAGACCGTGGAATGGATGGGCCACCGCCCCTCGATGGCCGATTCCCTGCCGGTGATCGGGGAATCTCCTGTGATCAGCGGCGCTTACATGGGGTTTGGCCACGATCATGTCGGTTTGACGGGCGGTCCGAAGACCGGACGCATC
>NZ_JBYNAH010000325.1:0-3715 GCF_059781815.1 Salipiger sp.
AGGGCGCCAAGGACGAGGCCGAGACGGCGATGAAGTCGATGATCGACCGCTGGCTCGCCGACCGCGACTTCGTCACCCGCGAGGAATTCGACGCTGTCCGCGCCATGGCCCAGAAGGCCCGCGAGGAGAACGAAGCGCTGAAGGCCCGGCTCGACGCGCTCGAGAAAGGCGCCGAGTAAGCGCGCGCTCCGCGAGCGAGGCCAGAACCCGGCCCCACGAACAACAGCGACCGGCCCTGACCGAGGGCCGCCGCCCGCCCCCAGCCCAAAGGGCAATCGCGCGCCGCGCCTGAGTGAGCGGCCAGCGCCCAGGCCGCCACGGCTCTCCCAAGACATCTCCGACCGGCGCAAAGCGCTCGATGGGTCGCCCCGAACGGCCCAAAGCTCCCCGACCGCGCCCGACACCCCTGCTTCTCTACGTTCCAAATACTCACGGCGCGCCGCCGGCCACACGCCTGCCGCCGACCAAGCCCACCAGCCCCACACCAACACCACAATTTCGCACAGAAGTGGCGCGACAATCGGCCTATCGTGCGCACGCTTCCACGCTATCTTACTCTCATCACCCGAGAGGAGAGACGACATGAGCTGGAACCCCGCACTCGACCCGCATTGCCCGACCGGAGACGAGGTCGACGCCATCGACACGCTGATCGTGCCGCGCGCCCGCGATCTCGGCGGCTTCGAGGTCCGCCGCGCGCTGCCCGCGCCCAAGCGGCAGATGGTCGGTCCGTTCATCTTCTTCGACCAGATGGGCCCGGCGGAGTTCCTGCCCACGCGGGGCATGGACGTGCGGCCGCACCCGCATATTGGCCTCGCGACGATCTCCTACCTGTTCCGGGGCCGGATGCATCACCGCGACAGCCTCGGCACCGATGCCTGGATTGAGCCCGGCGCGGTCAACTGGATGGTGGCGGGTCACGGCATCACCCATTCCGAGCGCACCGACGACGAGACGCAGGTCGACCCGATGCCGTTCTTCGGCATCCAGACCTGGGTCGCGCTGCCCAAGGACCACGAGGACCGCGCGCCGCTGTTCCAGCACGCCGCCGCCGATGCGCTGCCCGTTCTCGAGGGCGAGGGCAAACAGGTGCGGCTGATCCTCGGCAACGCCTGGGGCGAGCGTGCCCCGGTCGAGACGGCGTCGGAGATGTTCTACGCCGACGCGGTGCTCGAGGCGGGCGCGGCGATCCCGATGCCCGACAATCACGAGGATCGCGGCGTCTATGTCGTCGATGGCTCGGTGGAGCAGGCCGGCACCAGCTACGAGGCCGGGCAGATGATGGTGTTCCGCCCCGGCGATCGGGTGTCGCTGAAGGCCGGGCCCCGCGGGGCGCGGGTGATGCTGCTCGGCGGCGAGACGTTGGAGGGGCCACGCTATATCTGGTGGAACTTCGTCGCCTCGTCGAAGGAGCGCATCGAGGAGGCCAAGGAGGCGTGGCGCCGGGGCGACTGGGAGAACGGCCGCTTCCACCTGCCGCCGGGGGATGATGCCGAGTTCATTCCGTTGCCCTGAGCGCCACGCGCAAAGCGCCTCAGAACACCCGCGTCATCGCCACGCTGCGCTCGCGCGGCTTGAACCGGGCGCGGCGGTAGAAGCCCTCGAGCCGTTCATCGCCGCGGTCGATCTCGAGATGCAGCGCCGCGACGCCACTGTCGCGGAGCCCGTTCGACAGCGCGTGCAGCGCCTCGCCGCCCATGCCGCGCTTGCGCACGGCGGGGCGGATGTAGAGCTCGTCGATGCGGGCCTCAAGCCCGCCGAACTCGATGCTCCAGCCGAAGCTGACCACCACGTAGCCCACCGGCGACTTGCGCGGCCCGATGAGCCAGATGGCGCCATGCGGCTGGCCCTCGAGGATCGGCAACAGCGCCGCCTGCACGTGTTCGGCATCGGTGCCGTAGGCCTGTTCCGCGTGAAAGGCGGTGACCAGCGGCAGCAGGCGGGGCAGATCGTCCGGTCCGGCGAGATGAAGTGATTTCATAGCCGCCCCAGCCGCTCCGTCAGAAGGCTGAAGAAGCCGTCCGCGTCGATGTCTCGGATGAAGGTGGCGTTGGGGGCGCGGTCGGTCACATCCCACCAGTCGGCCACGGTCATGCCGCGGGTGAGCTCGGAGACCGTTTCGATCTCGACATTGATGAAGCGGCCCGAGAACAGTTCGGGGTTCAGCAGGTAGGCGGTGACGCAGGGGTCGTGCAGCGGTGCGCCGTCGGTGCCGTATTTCTCCCGGTCGAAGCGCTCGAAGAAATCGGTCATCTCGGCCACCGCGACGCCCACCCTGGTGCCGAGCGCGCGGAAGGCCGCGTTCCGCGCCGGCGTGACCAGCGCCTGGTGGGTGGCATCGAGCGGCAGCACGGTGATCGGCACGCCGGAGCGAAACACGATCTCGGCCGCCTCGGGGTCGACATATATGTTGAACTCGGCTGCCGGGGTGATGTTGCCGACCTCGAAATAGGCGCCGCCCATCAGCACGATCTCCTTCACCCGCGCGGCGATCTCGGGAGCGCGCTGGAAGGCCGTGGCGATGTTGGTGAGCGGGCCCAGCGGGCAGAGCGTGACGGTGCCCTCGGGCTCGGTGCGCAGCGTCTCGATGATGAAATCGACGCCGTGCTGCTCTTGCAGCGGCATGGTCGGGTCGGGCAGGTCGGGGCCGTCGAGCCCGGTCTTGCCGTGCACGTGCTCGGCGGTGACGAGCGTGTGGGCGAGCGGGCGGTCGCAGCCCGCAAACACCTTCACATCGGGCCGGCCAGCAAGCTCGCAGACGACGCGCGCGTTCTTCGCCGTCAGCTCAAGCGGCACGTTGCCCGCAACGGCGGTGATGCCCAGCACCTCGAGCTCCTCCGGCGAGGCCAGCGCCAGCAGGATGGCAACGGCGTCGTCCTGCCCCGGATCGGTGTCGATGATGATTTTCTGCGGCATGCTCGTTCTCGGCTCGTTTTGCATGACAGGTCGCACGGGGGCCTCCCGCGTTCAAGGACCAAGCGCTTTTGCCGGCAAATCGCTGCCGTGCAGAAAATTTGCCGCACACCGATTGCCGTGATGCGACGCGGTGTTAGACTCGGGGCGCAGATTGGGATAGGGAGTGGGCGCGGTTAGCGCTAACGATCAGCAATGCAAAGAATCGGAGACACACCCGAGATGGTTTCCCGCGTCATTCCCGTCGACCCTTTTGACCTCGTCATCTTCGGTGGCACCGGGGACCTTGCCCGCCGCAAGATCCTTCCGGCGCTGTTCCGGCGCTACTGCTCGGGCCAGATGCCCGACGAAAGCCGCATCATCGGCGCGGCGCGCTCCGAGCTCGACGATGCCGGTTTCCGCGACTTTACCCGCGAGGCGCTGGCCGAGTTCGGCAAGTCGCAGGCCGACAATGCCGAGGCCATCGAGGGCTTCCTCAAGCACCTGCATTACGTGCCGGTCGATGCCCGTGGCGAAGGCGGCTGGAACGAGCTCAAGGAGTTGCTGCGCGACGACGAGGGCATGGTGCGCGCGTTCTATTTCTCGGTCGGGCCGAGCCTGTTCGCCGATCTCGCCGGCAAGGTGCGCAGCCACGGCCTGTCGCACCGCGAGACCCGCATCGTCGTGGAAAAGCCCTTTGGCCACGATCTCGAGAGCGCGCGCGCCCTCAACGAGGAGCTGGCGCAGTATTTCCACGAAGACCAGATCTACCGCATCGACCACTACCTCGGCAAAGAGACGGTGCAGAACCTGATGGCGGTGC
>NZ_JBYNAH010000326.1:0-3713 GCF_059781815.1 Salipiger sp.
GAGACCATCGCCGCCGAGGACATCCTGCACGACATGGGCGCCTTCTCGATCATCGCCTCGGACAGCCAGGCCATGGGCCGGGTGGGTGAGGTCATCATCCGCACCTGGCAGACCGCCGACAAGATGAAGAAGCAGCGCGGCCGCCTCTCGGACGAGACCGGCTACAATGACAATTTCCGCGTCCGCCGCTACATCGCCAAATACACCATCAACCCGGCCATCGCGCATGGCGTCTCGCAGGAGATCGGCTCGATCGAGGTCGGCAAGCGCGCCGACCTGGTGCTGTGGTCGCCGGCCTTCTTCGGGGTGAAGCCCGAGATGGTCCTGATGGGCGGCACCATCGTCTGCGCCCAGATGGGCGATCCCAACGCCTCGATCCCGACGCCGCAGCCGGTCTATTCGCGCCCGATGTGGGGCGCCTATGGCCGCTCGGTCGAGAACTCGGCGGTGATCTTCGTCTCCGAGGCGGCGCAGGCCGAGGGCATCGGCGCCTCGCTGGGCCTTGCCAAGCAGACCGTGGCGGTGAAGAACACCCGCGGCATCGGCAAGAAGGACCTGATCCACAACGCCGAGACGCCGGAGGTCGAGGTCAATCCCGAGACCTACGAGGTGCGCGCCAATGGCGAGTTGCTGACCTGCGAGCCGGCCACCGAGCTGCCGATGGCGCAGCGCTATTTCCTCTACTGAGGCAACGGGGTAGGGGGCTCGTCATGAAGCTCTGTCTCCCCCTCCTCGCGCTGGCGCTGCCCACCGCGGTGCCGGCGGTCTGCCCGACGGCCCGTGATCTCGACACCGGGATCCTGTTTCGCACCCTCGACGGCGACACCGAGCTGTTTCGCCGGGTGAGCGAGGACGTGGTGCTCTCGACCTATACCAGCGGCAGCGAAGAGAGCCGAATCCTGCTGGGGCAGGGGCTTTACGTGCTCGACAACGTGGCGCTGGCCGAGGGCGAGCTGTTGCCCGAGACGCAGGTGCGGTTTTCCTATCCGATGGCGGCGTCCGAGATGCCGCGCCCGACGCCCGAGAGCGACTGGTCGGTCGATGTCACCGTAGAGGAGGGCGGTCTCTCCGAGCCCGAGCGTCAGAGCTATGCCTTTGGACCTGCGACCGAGATCGGGCTCGGCAACTGCACCTTCGAGATGATTCCGGTGATCCAGACCTACAGCCCCGATCCCTATGAGGTGACGGACTACGTGAACTGGCTTCCCGAGCTCGGAGTGTCCTACCTGGTGCAGTCCAGCCATGCGCATGGCGAAGATCGTTACATATATACCAGCGTCGAAGCGGTGCGATAGGCGGGAAATCAGTGGAAAGTTTAATATTGAACCATCTGCGACCTATGCACCTGCAGAAACCCGACAATGCAGATGCAGCATTTGAGAGTTCGGACAGCATCGCTTACCTTGTTTGCAAGGGAGGGGACCTGAACACCAATAGGAAGGTTCCTACAAATGGCATTCATGACCGCAAGCGAGCGCCACGACGCCGCACCGTTCTTTACCCGTCTTCTGGCCTCGATCGGCAACGTGATCGTTGCAATGGGCGAAGCGAACCCGCGCCTGCGCCGCATCGAGACGCTGCAGCGCCTGTCCGACGCCGAGCTGGCCGAGCGTGGCCTGCGCCGCGAAGACATTGTGCGCCACGTGTTTCACGACGTGTACTACCTCTGATCTCTGCCTGCGCTGCGCGCTTTGACGCGCGCGCCGGAGACATGCAACAAGGCCACGCGCCCGGGATCGTCCGGGCCGTGGCCTTCTTCGTTTCGCGGCCCCGCCGCGCCGCCTTTAAGACCAAGACCAAGGACCTGACATGACCCAGTTGCCCACCGCTCACGAGATCGCCCGCAAGGGCCACTGGGAGACCGCCTCGGACATCGTCACCCTGTCCTATGAGGACCGCTTTCTGCGCCGCAAGGTGCTGACCGCGGGCTCGGGCGCGGGCTTTCTCGTCGATCTGGCCCATACCGAGAGCCTCGATCACGGCGATGCCTTCAAGCTCACCGACGGGCGGCTGATCGAGGTGCAGGCCGCCTCCGAGCCGTTGCTTTCGGTGAACGGCGACGACCTGCCGCGCATCGCCTGGCATATCGGCAACCGCCACACGCCCTGCCAGATCGAGCCCGCGCGGCTGCTGATCCAGCGCGATCACGTGATCCGCGACATGCTGCAGCGCATCGGCGCGACGGTGACGGAGGTCGACGAGCCCTTCACCCCCGAGGGCGGTGCCTATGGCCATGGTCGCACCCATGGCCACGACCACTCGCACAGCCACGGGCCCGAGGGGCATACGCATTCGCATGATCACGGCCACAGCCACAGCCACGATCACGGGCACCACCATCACCACGACCATGAGCACTGACGCCGCGCTGACCCTGCACCAGCTGTTTTCGCCGGCCTTCCCGGTGGGCGCCTTCGCCTATTCGCACGGGCTGGAGACGGCGGTGCAGGCGGGGCAGGTGGGCGATGCCTCCGCCTTGCAGGGCTGGCTCGAGGCGGTGTTGCGCCATGGTGCGGGCTGGTCCGACGCGGTGCTGCTGGCGCAGGCGGCGCAGGGCGAGGATCCTGCGACGCTGTCGGAGCTGGGCCTCGCGCTCTCGCCCTCGGCCGAGCGCCGGCTCGAGACCGAGCAGCAGGGCCGGGCTTTCGCCGCCACCGTTTCGGAGGTCTGGGGGCTGGAGATTCCGGCCGCGCCTTACCCCGTGGCGGCGGGCCTCGCGGTGCGGGCGCTGGACCTGCCCCTGGGTGAGGCGCTCAGGCTCTACCTGCAGGCCTTTGCGTCGAACCTCGCGGGCGCCGGCGTGCGGCTGGTCCCGCTGGGCCAGACCGACGGGCAGCGCGTGGTGCAGGCGCTGGCGCCGCTCTGCGCCGAGCTGGCTGGGCGCGCCCAGAGCGCGGAGCTTGACGATCTTGGCGGCTTCGCGCCGCTGGTTGACATCGCCAGCCAGCGCCATGACATGCTGTATTCCCGGCTTTTCAGATCGTAACGGAGAGAGATGATGGCATCCCCCAACGGACCCCTGCGCGTCGGCCTCGGCGGCCCGGTCGGCGCCGGCAAGACCACGCTGACCGCGGCGCTGGCGCGCGCCCTGCGTGACCGGCTGTCGATGGCGGTGGTCACCAATGACATCTACACCCGCGAGGATGCCGAGGAGCTGATGCGCCAGCAGGTGCTGCCGCTCGACCGCATCAAGGGGGTGGAGACCGGCGGCTGCCCGCACACCGCGATCCGCGAGGATGCCTCGATCAACCTCGCCGCCATTGCCGAACTGAACGAGACGCACCCGGATCTCGACCTGATCCTGATCGAGAGCGGCGGCGACAACCTGTCGGCCACCTTCTCGCCCGAGCTCGCCGATGTGACGATCTACGTGATCGATACCGCCGCCGGCGAGGAGATCCCGCGCAAGGGCGGGCCGGCGATCACTAAGTCGGACATCCTCGTGATCAACAAGACGGATCTCGCGCCCTATGTGGGCGCCTCGCTCGAGGTGATGGAGCGCGACGCCACGAAGATGCGCGCCGGTCGGCCCTTCGTCTTCGCCTCGCTGCGCCACGGCAAGGGCGTGGACGAGATCATCTCGCTCTTGGCGCGGATTGGGGGCCTGCCGCTGGTCGAGGCGGCGGAGTAGGGCGGCTCACGGCCGGTCCTCGCGAGCGCGCGGAATCAAGGCCGCAGGCCGCCGCGCCATCGCCGGCCCGCCCCCCGGGCTG